>NZ_JBEOSD010000041.1:0-55114 GCF_040302735.1 Streptomyces sp. NPDC097619
CCGCCGCCGCGCGCCGCCCCCCCCCGCGGGCCCGCGCCCCCCCCCCCCCCCCGCGCGGGGGGGGGGGGGCCCCCCCCCCCCCCCCCGGCTCCCGCCGTTTCCCCGGCCCTCTCAGGCCGCCACGGGCCCGGCCGCCGGGGCGCGCCGTACCGGGGCCGTCTCCGGCAGCAGGGCGAAGCAGCCCAGGCTCAGCACCGCCAGGCCCGTCAGGTACCCGGCCACCGCCCAGGGCGGACCCTGCCCCGCCGTCAGCGACGTGGCCACCAGCGGGGTCAGCGCCCCGCCCAGCACCCCGCCCAGGTTGTAGCCCACGGCCGCGCCGGTGCACCGCACCCGCGGCGGGAACAGCTCGGGCAGGTACGAGGCCGACACGGCGATCATCGTGACCATGGCGAGCAGGGCCCCGGTGAAGCCCAGGGTCATCGCCAAGGGCTCGCCGGTGCGCAGCAGCGCCATCAGCGGGAACATCCACAGGGCGCAGGCGGCCGCGCCGGCCAGGCACAACGGCCGCCGTCCGAGCCGGTCGGAGAGGTGCGCGAAGAAGGGGGTGGCCAGGCCCATGCAGAGCACCGCCGCCATTACGCAGGCCAGCATCGTGGTCCGTCCCACCGCCAGGTGCTCCTTGGCGTAGGACAGCGACCAGGTGGTCACCGTGTAGAAGACGGCGTACCCCACCGAGAGGGCGCCGCCCGCCAGCAGCACCGGCCGCCAGTGCTCGCGGAGCAGCTCGGCGAGCGGGGTCCGGGCCCGTTCCCCGGACGCGGCCAGCCGCCGGAACTCGGGGGTCTCCTCCAGGGTGGCGCGCAGCAGCAGACCGCCGAGGACCAGGATCCCCGCGGCCCAGAACGGCACCCGCCAGCCCCAGGCCAGGAACTGGGCCTCGGTGAGGGTCGCGGACAGGCCCAGGGTGACGCCGTTGGCGAGGAGGAAGCCGACCGCCGGTCCGGTCTGGGGGAAGCCCGCCCAGAGGCCGCGGCGCCCGGCGGGGGCGTGCTCGGAGGCCAGCAGCACCGCCCCGCCCCACTCGCCGCCCAGACCGAGCCCCTGGAGGAAGCGGAGCAGGAGCAGCAGGACCGGGGCGGCGGTGCCGAGGACGGCGTACCCGGGCAGGAAGCCGATGGCGACGGTGGCCAGGCCGGTCAGGAGCAGCGAGGCGAACAGCACGGGACGGCGGCCGTAGCGGTCGCCGACGTGCCCGAACAGGACCGAGCCGAGGGGCCGGGCGAGGAAGCCGACGCCGAAGGTGCCGAAGGCGGCCAGGGTCGCGGCCAGCGGTGAGAAGGACGGGAAGAAGAGCGGGCCCAGGACGAGGGCGGCGGCCGTGCCGTAGACGAAGAAGTCGTAGAACTCGATGGCCGTGCCGGCGAGCGCGGCCAGCGCCAGCCGGGGCATCGGGGGAGGCGCGGGCAACGGGTCGGCGCCGACCCCGGAGGGGGGCGGGACGCGGGGCGGCGGGACGGGAGAGGGGTGCGGGGGAGCGGCCCCGGGCGTGCTGCCGGGGGCGGGAACGTCGTGCATGGGCTCCCCTTACCCTGCGCGACGCCGGTCACGGAGCGTGGCGCCACCGGCTCATCCGTACGGGCGGCGGGGCGTGTCGCGTTGACGAGGGGGGTGGGGGAGGCGCGGACGGTCGGCCCCCCGGGGGATCCCGTCCGGGGAGGTGTGCCGCCCGCCGTCCCGACCCGAGGGGGCCGGACGGCGGGCGGGCCGGTCACCAGCCCCGCGCCCGCCATTCGGCGAGGTGCGGGCGCTCGGCGCCCAGGGTGGTGTCCTTGCCGTGGCCCGGGTACACCCAGCTCTCGTCCGGCAGCGCGAACAGCTTCTGCTCCACCCCGTCCAGCAGGCTGGTGAAGGCGGCCGGGTCGTCGTGGGTGTTGCCCACTCCGCCCGGGAAGAGGCAGTCGCCGGTGAACACGTGCGGGTGCCCGTGCGGGTCGTCGTAGACGAGGGCGATCGACCCGGGGGTGTGGCCGACCAGGTGGCGCGCGGTCAGCGTGACCCGGCCGACCGTGATCGTGTCCCCGTCGTCCACGAGGACGTCCGTGGGCACCGGGATGCCGGGCGCGTCCTCGCGGCCCGCGTAGGTGCGCGCCCCGGTGGCGTCCACGACCTCGCGCAGGGCGCTCCAGTGGTCGCCGTGCCGGTGCGTGGTGACCACGGCGGCGATGCCGTCGTCCCCGATCAGCGCCAGCAGGGTGGCGGCCTCGGCCGCCGCGTCCACCAGCAGCTGCTCGCCGGTGGCCCGGCAGCGCAACAGGTACGCGTTGTTGTCCATCGGGCCGACCGCGACCTTGGAAATCATCAGGTCCGCGAGCTCGTGCACATCGGCCGGCCCGCCCACCTTCACCGCTCCGCTGTAAGTCATGACGGCAGCCTAGTCGGAGGGCGCGCCGGGTCGCCTACAGCGGGGGCAGGGCCGGCAGCGGGCCGCCCGCGGTGGTCAGCCGGGCCCCCTTGTCCCCGCGGCCGGCCAGCCAGCCGAGCAGGTCGGCGGGGGTGCCGTGGACGGTGACGGGGGTGCCCTCCGCGCCGCCGGTGCGCCAGGTGGGGCCGTCGGTGCCCGCGCCGGCGCGCAGGGTGACCGGGGGCACCTCGGGGCGGCCGGTCCAGCGGTCGGCGAGGAAGTCGATCTCGCGGGCCGTGAACTCCTCGGGGAGGTCGCCGAGCTCGTAGGAGATCCCGAGGTCGACGTGGTGCAGCTCGATCTCGATCAGGCGGCGGAAGGGGATGTTCGCGGCGGCGTCCTTGACGCCGTTGCGCAGCTCCACGGTGCGGGACCAGTCCTGGTCACCGGTGGTGGTGGCCATGAAGCCGGCGTGGCTCTCGCGCAGGTCGGCGAGGTGGACGTCGAGGGGCCGGGGCGCGTCGCGCTCGATGTCGGCCTCGCGGGCGTCACCGCTGACGTACATCGGACGACCTTCGAACACGTTGACGAGGGCGTCGGCGTTTCGGGCGAGGTGGGCCAGGACGTGACCGCGGGTCCAGCCGGGCAGGCGTGACGCCTCGGCCAGTGCCGCGTTGTCGAGGGTGGCGAGCGAGGTGAGCAGACGGTCGGTCGCCGCACCCAGGAGCGCCAGGTCGTGCACATGATCGTTCATGCCGCCGACGATAGCGCCGCCACCCTTTCGGGTGAAGGAGGTCTCCGGACCCCGTAAATCGAATGTGCGTGCTATAAGCTCGCAGTGAACCGCGGCGCATCGCCGTGGCCGCCCCCATACCCTGGGGACAGGGGGCCGGCGTCCCCCGCTCTCTCAAGAAAGGTGCGGACCGGCGTGACCGACCGTCTCATCGTCCGCGGAGCGCGCGAGCACAATCTCAAGAACGTCTCGCTCGACCTGCCCCGCGACTCCCTCATCGTCTTCACCGGGCTCTCGGGGTCGGGCAAGTCCTCGCTGGCCTTCGACACGATCTTCGCGGAGGGGCAGCGCCGGTACGTCGAGTCCCTGTCCTCGTACGCCCGCCAGTTCCTGGGCCAGATGGACAAGCCCGACGTGGACTTCATCGAGGGCCTCTCCCCGGCCGTCTCCATCGACCAGAAGTCCACCTCGCGCAATCCGCGCTCCACCGTGGGCACCATCACCGAGGTCTACGACTACCTCCGCCTGCTCTTCGCCCGCATCGGCAAGCCGCACTGCCCCGAGTGCCGTCGGCCGATCGCCCGGCAGTCCCCGCAGGCCATCGTGGACAAGGTGCTCGCCCTCCCCGAGGGCAGCCGCTTCCAGGTGCTGTCCCCGCTGGTGCGCGAGCGCAAGGGCGAGTTCGTCGACCTCTTCGCCGACCTCCAGACCAAGGGCTACAGCCGGGCCCGGGTGGACGGGCAGACCATCCAGCTCTCCGAGCCCCCGGCCCTGAAGAAGCAGGAGAAGCACACCATCGAGGTGGTCGTCGACCGCCTCACGGTGAAGGAGAGCGCCAAGCGGCGCCTCACCGACTCCGTGGAGACCGCCCTCGGGCTCTCCGGCGGCATGGTCATCCTCGACTTCGTGGACCTCGCCGAGGACGACCCCGAGCGCGAGCGGATGTACTCGGAGCACCTGTACTGCCCCTACGACGACCTCTCCTTCGAGGAGCTGGAGCCCCGCTCCTTCTCCTTCAACTCCCCCTTCGGCGCCTGCCCCGAGTGCACCGGCATCGGCACCCGCATGGAGGTGGACCCGGAGCTGATCGTCCCCGACGAGGACAAGTCGCTCGACGAGGGCGCCGTCTCCCCCTGGTCCCTGGGCCACACCAAGGAGTACTTCCAGCGGCTGGTCGGGGCCCTCGCCGAGGAGCTGGGCTTCCGCACCGACATCCCCTGGGCCGGACTGCCGCAGCGGGCCAAGAAGGCCCTGCTGTACGGGCACAAGACCCAGATCCAGGTCCGGTACCGCAACCGCTACGGCCGCGAGCGCGCCTACACCACCGCCTTCGAGGGGGCCGTGCCCTTCGTGAAGCGCCGCCACTCCGAGGCGGAGAGCGACTCCAGCCGCGAGCGCTTCGAGGGCTACATGCGCGAGGTGCCCTGCCCCTCCTGCGAGGGCAGCCGCCTCAAGCCGATCGTGCTGGCCGTCACGGTGATGGACCGGTCCATCGCCGAGGTCTCCGCCATGTCCATCAGCGAGTGCGCCGACTTCCTCGGCCGGCTCCGCCTGGACGCCCGCGACAAGAAGATCGCCGAGCGGGTCCTCAAGGAGGTCAACGAACGGCTGCGCTTCCTCGTCGACGTCGGCCTGGACTACCTCTCGCTCAACCGCGCCGCGGGCACCCTCTCCGGCGGCGAGGCCCAGCGCATCCGGCTCGCCACGCAGATCGGCTCCGGCCTGGTCGGCGTGCTCTACGTGCTCGACGAGCCCTCCATCGGCCTGCACCAGCGCGACAACCACCGGCTGATCGAGACCCTGGTCCGTCTCCGGGACATGGGCAACACCCTGATCGTCGTCGAGCACGACGAGGACACCATCAAGGTCGCCGACTGGATCGTGGACATCGGCCCCGGCGCCGGTGAGCACGGCGGCAAGGTGGTCCACAGCGGCTCCCTCAAGGAGCTGCTGACCAACGACGCCTCCATGACCGGCCAGTACCTCTCCGGGAAGAAGAGCATCGGCATCCCCGACGGCCGCCGCCCCGTGGACCCGGACCGGCGCCTGACCGTGCACGGAGCCCGGGAGAACAACCTCCGGGACATCGACGTCTCCTTCCCGCTGGGCGTCCTCACCGCCGTCACCGGCGTCTCCGGCTCCGGCAAGTCCACCCTGGTCAACGACATCCTGTACACGCACCTGGCGCGCGAGCTCAACGGCGCCCGCACGGTGCCCGGCCGGCACACCCGGGTCGCCGGGGACGAGCTGGTCGACAAGGTGGTCCACGTCGACCAGTCCCCGATCGGCCGGACCCCGCGTTCCAACCCGGCCACCTACACCGGGGTCTTCGACCACGTCCGCAAGCTGTTCGCGGAGACCATGGAGGCGAAGGTCCGCGGCTACCTGCCGGGCCGCTTCTCCTTCAACGTCAAGGGCGGCCGCTGCGAGAACTGCTCCGGCGACGGCACCATCAAGATCGAGATGAACTTCCTCCCGGACGTGTACGTCCCGTGCGAGGTCTGCCACGGCGCCCGGTACAACCGGGAGACCCTGGAGGTCCACTACAAGGGCAAGTCCATCGCCGAGGTGCTGGACATGCCCATCGAGGAGGCCCTCGGCTTCTTCGAGGCCGTCCCCACCATCGCCCGCCACCTGCGCACCCTCAACGAGGTCGGCCTCGGATACGTCCGGCTCGGTCAGTCCGCGCCCACCCTCTCCGGCGGCGAGGCGCAGCGGGTCAAGCTCGCCAGCGAGCTGCAGAAGCGGTCCACCGGCCGCACGGTGTACGTGCTCGACGAGCCCACCACCGGTCTGCACTTCGAGGACATCTCCAAGCTGATCAAGGTGCTCTCGGGGCTGGTCGACAAGGGCAACTCGGTCATCGTCATCGAGCACAACCTCGACGTGATCAAGACCGCCGACTGGGTCATCGACATGGGCCCCGAGGGCGGCCACGGCGGCGGCCTGGTCGTCGCCGAGGGCACCCCCGAGCAGGTGGCCTCCGTGGGGGCCAGCCACACCGGCAAGTTCCTGCGGGACGTGCTCGGGGCCGAGCGGGTCAGCGACGCCGGCGCCCCGGCGGTGTCGACCGGTCGGAAGGCGGCGGCCAAGAAGGCGCCCGCGAAGAAGACCACGGCCGCGGCGGCCAAGAAGACGGCGGCTGCGAAGAAGACGGCGGCCCCGAGGAAGCGGGCGGCCCGGGCGCCGAAGGACTGACCGCCGCGCGGGGCGGCAGCCCACCTTCCCGGATCCGGGGCTCCGCCCCGGGGGCGTTCAGGCGCCCAACTCCTCCGGGAAGGGGGGCTCCGCTCCGGGGCGGGTGCACGTGATCGCGGCGGCCCGGGCGGCGAAGGCCAGCACCTCCGGCCAGTCCACCCGCTCCGGCCCCCCCGACCCGACGAGCCGGGACAGGAGCGCCGCGTTCACCGTGTCCCCCGCCCCGATCGTGTCCGCCACCTCCACCGGGCGGGCCGGCACCGCGTACCGCCGCCCGTCCCGGGTGGCCACCGACAGGCCCTCCGCACCCCGGGTCAGCACCACCGCCGAGGGACCCGCGGCCAGCCAGTCCTCCACCCCGCCGCCCAACCAGCGGGCGTCCTCCTCGGACAGCTTCAGCACCGACACGTACGGCAGCCAGGACCGGAAGCGGGCCCGGTAGGCCGCCGGGTCCGGGATCAACGCGGGCCGCACGTTCGGGTCCAGCAGGGTCGACACGCCCCGCCCCGACTCCCGGACCAACAACTCCTCGTAGGCGCTCGCCCCCGGCTCCAGCACCAGCGAACAGGTGCCCAGCGCCAGCGCCCGCGTCCCAGCCGGCAGCACCGGTGGCAGGGCGAACAGCCGGTCCGCGGTGCCCTCGGTGTAGAAGCCGTACACGGCGGAACCGTCCTCGCCCACCGAGGCCACGGCCAGGCTCGTCGGCTCCGGACCGCGCTGCACCAACGACAGGTCCACCCCCGCCGCCCGCAACCCCGCCAACAGGGTCTCCCCGAAACCGTCCGTGGACACCCGCGAGCAGAAGGCCACGGGCGCGCCCAGCCTCCCCAGCGCCAGGGCCGTGTTGTAGGGACCGCCGCCCGGGCGGGGCCACAGGGCCCCCGCGGGCGCCGGAACCAGGTCGATCAGTGCTTCTCCGCCGACGACGATCACCGGGGGAAGGTACCCCATCCGCACCCCGGTAGGGTCGGGAGCGACACCGTCCCGCCCCGCACGTGGAGTACCCATGCCCGAGCCCTCCGCCGCCCGCCGTACCGTGCTCAAGGGAGCCGCGCTGGCCGGAGCCGGTACCGCCCTCGCGGCCTGCTCCCCGGGCGCCGGGAACTCCGGCGCCGGATCCCCCGCCACCCCCACCGCCCCCGTCGACCTGGGCGCCGCCGCCGAGGTGCCCGTGGGCGGGGCCAAGCTCTACCGCGAGAACAAGCTCCTCATCAGCTGCCCGGCCGCCGGACGGTACAAGGCGTTCAGCGCCCAGTGCACCCACGCGGGCTGCGTCCTGGACAAGATCGAGGACGGCGAGGGCAACTGCCCCTGCCACGGCAGCCGCTTCGACGTGAACACCGGCGCGGTCCTCAAGGGCCCCGCCACCGACCCGCTGCCCGAGGTCCCCGTGAAGGCGCAGGGCGGCCGGCTCGTCGCGGGCTGAGCCCGGCGGGGGCGGTCAGTCCCAGTCCCAGGCGATGCCGAGGAGACCCCGGCGCACCCCCGGCTCCACCAGGTGCACGGCCCGGTGCAGGCCGTTCGGGGTCAGCTCCGAGAGCTCCCCGCGCGGCGCGTCCGGCGCGGACCGGGTGAAGCGGCGGCAGCGCACCGGAAGGGCCGCCTCGTCGAAGCGGACCTGGAGCACGTACTGCCCGCCCGCGTAACTGAACCCGCGCACGTACTCCCCGCTGAGCCCGCCCGTCCCGTCCTCGAAGCCGTAGCCGAAGACGTACGTGTCCCCGCGGCGCAACCGGGCGTCGAAGAGCAGCTCCGCCACCACCACACCGGTCGTCCGGTCCCAACGGACCCGCCCCGGCCGACAGTTCTCCAGGGCCGAGACCCGCACCCGGGAGGGATCGCAGCCCGGGTCCCCGTGGTGGATGGCCAGGTAGCGGTCCACGCCGTCCCGGTGGGCCCGCACCACGTGGGCGGAGTCCCGGCCCAGCAGCTCCCCGCGCGGGCCGATCCGGACCCGCTCGTGATGGCCCACCGTGTGCAGCCCGCCGTCCGCCGGTACCTCCATCCCGGCCAGCAGCTCCTCCACCGAGGCGCCCGCCGCCACCAGCGAGCGGTAGCGGCGGGCCGCCGGGCGACCGGCCGCCCCGGAGGGGGCGCCGTTCCCCGGGGCCAGCAGCCGGACCAGCGACCCGGCGGGCAGTTCGAGGATCTGCTCCAGGGCCCGCACCGCCCGCAGGGACTCGGTGCGCTGCGGCCGTCGGGCCCCCTGCTGCCAGTAACTCAGACTGGTCACCCCGACCTTGATGCCGCGACTCGCCAGCCGGTGCTGCACCCGGTGCAGCGGCAGCCCGCGCGCGGCCAACGCGGCCCGGAGGGCGAGGTGGAAGGGGCCGGAATGGAGCAGCCGGGCCAGTTCCGCGGCCTCGACGTGTTCCGCGGGGCCCGTGTCCGGGCCGGTGCTCTGCCGCACGGCCGCCTCCTCGCCATTCCTGTGGAACCCCTGTGAACGTTCACGCGCGGTACGGCGGGGCGGCGCGCGGGACGGCGGCGCCGGCACCGGGGCTCCAGGTGACGACAGCGTCACCGTTCACACCGCAGTCTCACCGTTCACACTGCAATGTCACGGCGTATTGAAGCGTGTTGACCTGCTCGCGACAACACCCTGATGCTCCTCCCACAGCGTCCGGACGCGGTCCTCCAGATCCCCACCCCCACCTCGGGAGGAACGCGATGCGCAACCGAACCGGGCGGTGGCTCCCCGCCGCCGCCTTCATCACCGCACTCCTGCTCGCCCTGCCCACCGGTGTCGCGACCGCCGCGACCACCGGATCCCCGCGGGGCGGCGCGGAACAGGCGGTCACGGCCCCCGTCGCCGGCGCGGCCCTGGCCTCCAAGCGGCTCAACATCACCATGCAGGCCCAACAGAAGACCAACTGGTGCTGGGCCGCGGGCGGCAACACCATCGCCACCTGGTACGGCCGCAACTACAGCCAGAACCAGTTCTGCAACGCCTCCTTCAACCGCCAGCAGGGCACCGAATGCCCCAACAACCAGGCCACCCTGGGCAACGTCCAGACCGGCCTGTCCTGGGCGGGCGTCAACCCCGGCTCGTACGTCACCGGCTGGCTGCGGTACGCCACCGTCCAGACCGAGATCAACTACGACCGGCCCATCGAGACCCGCATCCAGTGGTCCAACGGCGGCGGCCACATGCACGTGATCTACGGCTACGACACCGCCAACAGCTGGGTCTACTGGGGCGACCCCTGGCCCTCCAGCGACCGCTACAACTGGGCCTCCCACGCCTGGTACGTGGACAACAGCTCCTTCTCCTGGACCCACTCGCTCTACCGGATCGGGGCGTGACCGCCATGAAGCTCCGCGTCAGCGCCCTCGCCGCGGTCCTGGCCGCCGCCCTCGGCACCGCGGCCCCCCAGGCCGTCGCCGCCGTCCCGCGGCCCCCCGTCACCACGGACGCCGGCAGCCTCGCCGCCGCCGGACGGGCCGCCGGGAGCCCCGCCACCCTGGCCACCCTCTCCCGGTTCTTCGCCCGTGAGGGCAAGGTCTCCCTGGCCGCCGCGCAGCCGCGGGTCCAGGGCGGGGCGGTCCCCGTGCACTACCTCTCGCCCGAGTTCGTCGCGGGCCGCGCCGGGGCCCCCGTGGCCCGGGTCGAGTTCCTCGTCAGCAAGGCCCTTGCCTCCGACGGACAGGTCGCCGCGCTGTGGACGGCGAAGACCCCGGCCGGCTGGCAGGTGGTCAACATCGCCACCGGCGACGACGAGTTCCGCTACACCGCGCAGGGAGCCCGCAAGCTGCCCGGCGGGACGGTCTTCCGCGAGCCCCAGATCGACGCCTGGTACGTGACCAAGGGCGACAGGGTGCTGCCCCTGGACCAGGACGCCGTGCGCGCCGTGGGCTCCGCGGGCACCGGCCTCGGCGCCTACCGGGCCCGGGTGAAGGCCGCCTACGGGGACAAGCTCCCGGGCTCGGCCTACGCCCGGTCCGGCAAGGCGGGCGGCTACGCCCCCGCGGCCGCCGCACCCCGGGCCGCGGCGGCGGCTCCGGAGACCGGGGGCGGACTGCCCCTCGGGGCGGGCCTGACCGCCGGGGCCGGTCTGCTCGCCGCCGGCGCGGTGTTCCTCCTCCGCCGCCGCACGGCGCCGCGGGCCTGACCGGAGCCCCCGCCCCTCCCGTGACCGGGAGGGGCGGGGAAGCCCCGTCGCGGGCCCCGCTGTCGGCCCCCGCCAGTAGGGTGGAGGGCATGGCCGACCCCTCCAGCTACCGCCCCCGACCGGGACAGGTCCCCGACTCCCCGGGGGTCTACCGGTTCCGCGACGAGCACCGCCGGGTGATCTACGTCGGCAAGGCCAAGAGCCTGCGGCAGCGGCTCGCCAACTACTTCCAGGACGTGGCCGGGCTGCACCCGCGGACGGCCACCATGGTCACCACCGCCGCCTCCGTGGAATGGACGGTCGTCTCCACCGAGGTAGAGGCCCTCCAGCTGGAGTACTCCTGGATCAAGGAGTACGACCCACGCTTCAACGTCAAGTACCGCGACGACAAGAGCTACCCCTCCCTCGCCGTCACCCTGAACGAGGAGTTCCCCCGGGTCCAGGTCATGCGCGGCCCCAAGAAGAAGGGCGTGCGCTACTTCGGCCCGTACGCCCACGCCTGGGCCATCCGCGAGACGGTGGACCTGATGCTCCGGGTGTTCCCCGTCCGCACCTGCTCCGCGGGCGTGTTCAAGCGCTCGGCCCAGATCGGCCGGCCCTGCCTGCTCGGCTACATCGGCAAGTGCTCCGCCCCCTGCACGGGCCGGGTGACCCCCGAGGAACACCGCGAACTGGCCGAGGACTTCTGCGACTTCATGGCCGGCCGCACCGGCGCCTACATGAGCCGGCTCGAACGCGAGATGCACGGGGCCGCCGAGGACATGGAGTACGAGAAGGCCGCCCGGCTCCGCGACGACATCGGGGCCCTGCGGCGCGCCATGGAGAAGAACGCCGTCGTCCTCGCCGACGCCACCGACGCCGACCTCATCGCCGTGGCCGAGGACGAACTCGAAGCCGCCGTGCAGATCTTCCACGTCCGCGGCGGCCGGGTCCGCGGCCAGCGCGGCTGGGTCACCGACAAGGTCGAGGCCGTGGACACCGCCGGCCTCGTCGAACACGCCCTCCAACAGCTCTACGGCGAGGAGAGCGGCGAGGACGTCCCCAAGGAGGTCCTCGTCCCGGCCCTCCCCGAGGACGCCGAAGCCGTAAGCGAATGGCTCGCGGGCCGCCGCGGCTCCGGCGTCAGCCTCCGGGTGCCCCGCCGCGGGGACAAGAAGGACCTGATGGAGACGGTCCACCGGAACGCCGTCCAGTCCCTCGCCCTGCACAAGACCCGCCGCGCCGGCGACCTCACCACCCGCTCCCGCGCCCTGGAGGAGATCGCCGAGGCCCTGGACCTCGACGGCGCCCCGCTGCGCATCGAGTGCTTCGACATCTCCCACCTCCAGGGCGAGGACGTGGTCGCCTCCATGGTCGTCTTCGAGGACGGCCTGGCCCGCAAGGGCGAGTACCGGCGCTTCCAGGTGAAGTCCTTCGCCGGCCAGGACGACGTCCGCGCCATGCACGAGGTGGTCTCCCGCCGCTTCCGCCGCTACCTCCAGGAGAAGCTGAAGACCGGCGAATGGGAGGCGGACGGCGCCGAGGGCACCGACGGCCCGGACGGCACCGGCGTCACCGACGGCCCCGAGGGCACCACCGCCCCCGGCGAGGCCGGACCGCGCACCGAGGAGGGCCGCCCCCGCCGCTTCGCCTACCCGCCCCAGCTGGTCGTGGTCGACGGCGGCCGCCCGCAGGTGGCCGCCGCCCAGCGCGCCCTGGAGGAGCTGGGCATCACCGACGTGGCCGTCTGCGGCCTCGCCAAGCGCCTGGAGGAGGTCTGGCTGCCCGGCGAGGAGGACCCCGTGGTCCTGCCCCGCACCAGCGAGGGCCTGTACCTGCTCCAGCGGGTCCGTGACGAGGCCCACCGCTTCGCCATCGCCTACCAGCGCGGCAAGCGGACCGGAAAGGTGAAGGCGAGCCCCCTGGACGCCGTCCCCGGCCTCGGCGCCACCCGCAAACAGGCGCTGATCAAGCACTTCGGTTCGGTGAAGCGCCTCCGACAGGCGACAATCGACCAGATCTGCGAGGTCCCCGGCATAGGCCGCAAGACCGCCGAGACCGTGGCCGCGGCCCTCGCACAGGCCACCCCGGCCGCCCCTGCCGTGAACACCGCCACAGGAGAGATCATGGAAGAGGAGCCCGCGACCGCGGGAGACTCGTCCGAACGGGGGACCGAGCAATGACCGAGCACGAGGCGACAGTGCACGACCGAGACGGAGCACAGGTGAGTACGGCGAGCGTGGAGGCCGGCGAGGCCGCCGAGGCGGCCATCCCCGAGCTGGTGATCATCTCCGGCATGTCCGGAGCGGGCCGCAGTACGGCCGCGAAGTGCCTGGAGGACCTCGGCTGGTTCGTGGTCGACAACCTCCCCCCGGCACTCATCACGACCATGGTGGAGCTGGGCGCCCGTTCCCAGGGCAACGTCGCCCGCATCGCGGTCGTCGTCGACGTCCGCGGCCGCCGCTTCTTCGACAACCTCCGCGAATCCCTCGCCGACCTCGACACCCGCGGGGTCACCCGGCGCACCGTCTTCCTGGAGTCCTCCGACGAGGCCCTGGTCCGCCGCTTCGAGTCGGTCCGCCGCCCGCACCCCCTCCAGGGCGACGGCCGCATCGTCGACGGCATCGCCGCCGAACGCGACCTCCTCCGCGAGCTCCGCGGGGACGCCGACCTCGTCATCGACACCTCCAGCCTGAACGTGCACGAACTGCGCGCCAAGATGGACGCCCGCTTCGCCGGCGACGAGGAGCCCGAGCTGCGGGCCACCGTGATGTCCTTCGGCTACAAGTACGGCCTCCCCGTCGACGCCGACCTCGTCGTCGACTGCCGCTTCATCCCGAACCCGCACTGGGTCCCGGAGCTGCGCCCCTTCACCGGCCTGAGCCCCGAGGTCTCCGACTACGTCTTCGAGCAGCCCGGCTCCAAGGAGTTCCTCGACCGCTACAGCGAGCTCCTCCAGCTGATCGCCGCGGGCTACCGCCGCGAGGGCAAGCGGTACGTGACCATCGCGGTGGGCTGCACCGGCGGCAAGCACCGCAGCGTGGCCATGTCCGAGAAGCTCGCCGCCCGCCTCGCCTCCGAGGGAGTCGAGACCGTCGTCGTCCACCGGGACATGGGGCGCGAGTGACCGGACGCAGTCTGCGGCTCCGCCGCCTGCGGGGCCTCGCCCCGCGGCGCGGCGCCGCCGCGGGGTCGGCCCGCGCCCGCGGCGCCCAGCCCAAGGTGGTCGCCCTCGGCGGCGGCATGGGCCTGTCGGCCTCCCTCGCCGCCCTGCGGCGCATCACCGGTGACCTCACCGCCGTGGTCACCGTCGCCGACGACGGCGGATCCAGCGGCCGGCTCCGCGAGGAGCTGGGCGTCCTGCCCCCCGGCGACCTCCGCAAGGCGCTGGCCGCGCTCTGCGGGGACGACGACTGGGGCCAGACCTGGGCCCGCGTCATCCAGCACCGCTTCCAGTCCAAGGGCGAGATGCACGGCCACGCCGTGGGCAACCTGCTCATCGTGGCCCTGTGGGAACAGCTCGGGGACCACGTCAGCGCCCTCGACCTGGTCGGCAAGCTGCTCGGCGCCCAGGGCCGGGTCCTCCCCATGTCCGCCGTGCCCCTGGAGCTCCAGGCCCTGGTGCGCGGCCACGACCCGGCCCGCCCCGACGACGTGGACACCGTCCGCGGCCAGGCCACGGTGGCCCTCACCCCCGGTGAGGTGCAGTCCGTGCACCTGGTCCCGCACGACCCGCCCGCCGTCCCCGAGGCCGTCGAAGCGGTCCTCGACGCCGACTGGGTGGTCCTCGGTCCGGGCTCCTGGTTCTCCTCCGTCATCCCGCACCTGCTGGTCCCGCAACTGCTCGACGCCCTCGTCGAGACCAAGGCCCGCCGGGTGCTCTCGCTGAACCTCGCACCCCAACCCGGTGAAACCGAGGGCTTCTCTCCGCAGCGTCATTTGGAGGTTTTGGCCCGACACGCCCCTAAACTCGCCCTGGACGTGGTGCTGGCCGACGAGGCCGCCGTGCCCGACCGCGAATCCCTCGCCGACGCAGCCAAACGCTTCGGTGCCGCGGTCGAGCTGGCCCCCGTGGCCCGCGAGGACGGTTCTCCGACGCACGACCCGGAGCTGCTGGCCGCCGCGTACGACCGTATTTTTCGGATGCATGGAAGGATCGGCCCATGGCGATGACGGCAGCGGTGAAGGACGAGATCTCCCGGCTCCCCGTCACCCGGACCTGCTGCAGGAAGGCGGAGGTCTCGGCGATCCTGCGGTTCGCGGGCGGACTCCACCTGGTCAGCGGCCGCATCGTGATCGAAGCCGAACTGGACACCGGGATCGCCGCGCGCCGGCTGCGCAAGGACATCCTGGAGATCTTCGGCCACTCGTCCGACCTGGTCGTGATGGCCCCCGGCGGACTCCGCCGCGGCTCCCGGTACGTGGTGCGCGTGGTGGCGGGCGGGGACCAGCTGGCCCGCCAGACCGGTCTGGTCGACGGTCGGGGCCGCCCCATCCGGGGCCTCCCCCCGCAGGTGGTCTCCGGAGCCACCTGTGACGCCGAGGCGGCCTGGCGCGGGGCCTTCCTCGCCCACGGCTCCCTCACCGAGCCCGGCCGGTCCTCCTCCCTGGAGGTCACCTGCCCCGGCCCGGAGGCCGCCCTGGCCCTGGTCGGCGCGGCCCGGCGGCTCTCCATCGCGGCCAAGGCCCGCGAGGTCCGCGGGGTGGACCGGGTCGTCGTCCGCGACGGCGACGCCATCGGCGCCCTGCTGACCCGGCTCGGCGCCCACGAGTCCGTACTCGCCTGGGAGGAGCGCCGGATGCGGCGCGAGGTCCGGGCCACCGCGAACCGGCTCGCCAACTTCGACGACGCCAACCTGCGCCGCTCCGCGAGGGCGGCCGTCGCCGCCGGAGCCCGGGTGCAGCGCGCCCTGGAGATCCTCGGCGAGGAGGTCCCCGAGCACCTGGCCGCCGCCGGACGCCTGCGCATGGAGCACAAGCAGGCCTCCCTGGAGGAGCTGGGCGCGCTCGCCGACCCGCCGCTGACCAAGGACGCGGTCGCCGGGCGGATCCGGCGCCTGCTCGCCATGGCCGACAAGCGGGCCCAGGACCTGGGGATCCCCGGGACCGAGTGCAACCTCACCGAGGAGATGGCCGACAACCTGGCCGGCTGACGCCGTGGGAGGGGCCGGGTGCCCGGCCCCTCCCACCTCTTCCGGGACTGCCGTCCCCGGTCCCCTTCCCCGACGCTCCGCGCCCGGGTGCGCCCGATCGCGGCGCGGGCTCGATGTGTTCCTCCATCGTGTTGCGGCTGTCGGCCCGGGTCGGCTGTTCCCGAGCGCTCCGCGCCCGGGTGCGCCCGATCGCCGCGCGGGCTTGATGGGGTCCCCGTCGTTCTTCGGCTTCCCCGTGAGGGAAAACCGGGAGGCCGTATTGACAGGGTCATGGGGTGTCGTGAGCCTTACGTGCGACCGCTTTCGTGGCTGACACCGCCCAGGGGGGCACATGAGGCACCGCGCGAGATCGATCCTCGCCGCCAGCGCACTCGTCCTAGGTTCCATGGCCGCCGTACCCGTCGCCCAGGCACGACCCGGACCCGAAGGCGCCGCCCCGGCCGCCGACGAGGTCCGGGTCTACGAGGCCGACATCACCCGGGCCCAGGTCCCGCTGGTCCTCGCGGCCGGACAGGACGCCCACGAGCTCGGCGAACAGGCGCCCGCCAAGGGCACCGCGCACGTCGAGCTCTTCCTCACCGGCGCCCAGGCCAAGGCCCTCGGCGCCCAGGGGATCGTCCTCACCGAACGCAGGACCGCCCCCGGCGCCGCGGCCCGCGCCAAGGCCGCCGGGGACGGGGTCTACCGCCCCTGGAGCGGACCGGGCGGCCTCCGCGAGGAGGTCCTGCGCACGGCGCAGGCCCACCCCGGCCTCACCAAGGTCGTCTCCCTCGGCAAGACCGTCCGGGGCCAGGACATCCTCGCCCTCAAGCTCACCCGCGACGCCCGCAAGAGCCGCGACGGGGCCAAGCCCGCCGTGCTGTACATGTCCAACCAGCACGCCCGCGAGTGGATCACCCCCGAGATGACCCGGCGGCTGATGCACCACTACCTCGACGGGTACGGCAAGAACAAGCGGATCACCGACCTGGTGAACGGCACCGAGCTCTGGTTCGTGCTCTCCGCCAATCCGGACGGCTACGACTACACCCACAGCGCCGACTCCGCCCGCCTGTGGCGCAAGAACATGCGCGACAACGACGGCGACGGCAAGCACGGCAGCGGCGACGGCGTCGACCTCAACCGCAACTTCGCCTACAAGTGGGGCTACGACAACGAGGGTTCCTCGCCCAGCCCCTTCAGCGAGACCTACCGCGGCGCCGGCCCGAACTCCGAGCCCGAGACCAAGGCCCTGGACCGCTTCCAGAAGCGCATCGGCTTCGAGTACGGCATCAACTACCACTCCGCCGCCGAACTGATCCTCTACGGCGTGGGCTGGCAGGTGGCCACCCCCACCCCCGACGACACCGTGTACAAGGCCCTCGCCGGCACCCCGGAGAAGCCCGCCGTGCCGGGCTACCACCCGCAGGTCTCGTCCGAGCTGTACACCACCAACGGCGAAGCCGACGGACACGCCTCCAACGTGAACGGCATCATGATGTTCACGCCGGAGATGACCACCTGTCAGACCGCTTCCGCCTCCGACCCGAACGACGCCTGGAAGCCCGAGGACTGCCGCTCCGGCTTCAACTTCCCCGACGACGAGAAGCTGATCCAGGCCGAGTTCGCCAAGAACGTGCCCTTCGCGCTGTCCGTCGCGGAGAGCGCCGCGCACCCCGACCGCCCCAAGTCCTCGGTGGGCATGACCGCCCCCGAGTTCACCCCCGACCGCTTCGCCGTCTCCCACGACCGCGCCGGCGCGCAGGACGTCTCCGTCACCGCCCGCAAGGCGCTGAAGGACAAGCGCGTCAACTACCGCGTCAACGGCGGCCGCAACCACCAGGCCAAGCTCAAGGCGTGGAAGGGCGGTGACACCTACGGCGGCGAGGACAACCTCTGGTACGACGAGTACCGCGGCACCGTCAAGGGCGCCCGCGCCGGGGACACCGTCGAGGTCTGGTTCACCGGCCGGAACGAGAAGGGCCGCACCGTCGCGAGCAACTACTTCTCGTACACCGTCGCCGCCCGCCCCCGGGCCGACGTGCTCGTGGTCGCCGAGGAAGGGGCCGCCGCCAAGCACACCCGCGCCTACGTCGACGCCCTCCGCGCCAACGGCCGCAAGGCCGCCGTCTGGGACGTGGCCGTCCAGGGCGCCCCGCACCCGCTGGGCGTGCTCTCCCACTACGGCACCGTCGTCCACTACACCGCCGACCAGACCCCCGGCGGTCCCACCCAGCTGGCCCTGCGCGCCTTCCTCAACGAAGGCGGCAAGCTGATCGAGGCCGGCGAGCTGGCCGGCGGCAACGCCCAGGTCGGCCCCGCCGTCACCAACGACTTCAGCCAGTACTGGCTCGGCGCCTACGGCCGGGCCTCCGCCCGCGGGGCCACCGGCTTCAGCGGCGCCGGACCCCTCGCCGGGGCCGGCGGGGCCCTCGGGGACGCCGAGGGCAACCCCCTCAACGCCCCCGGCGCCTACACCGTCACCTCCGACACCCTGCCGCCCGACCGGTTCCCGCAGTTCCGCAGCGCCCGCGGCGGCGGCTACCTCGGCGTGGTCAACCCCTACGCCCCGTACGCCGGCAGCGGCATGGCCTCGGCCACCCACACCGACGACGACTGGAAGCGGCTGACCCGCACCATCGACCTGACCGGGGTCACCGCCGCGGACAGGCCCGAGCTGCGCCTCGCCCTGAACTGGAACACGGAGCCGGGCTACGACCACGCCGTCCTGGAGGCCCGTACCGCGGGCGGGGACGACTGGACCACCCTGCCGGAACGCTCCGGACTGACCAGCGCCACCGTTCCGGAGGAATGCGGGGCGGGATTCTTCATCGAGAGCCATCCCTTCCTCGCCCGCTACCTCACCCTGGGCGCCGGGACCTGCACCCCCGCGGGCGCCAGCGGGGCCTGGAACAGCTTCACCGGCTCCTCCGCGGGCTGGAAGCAGACCGCCTTCGACCTGAGCCCGTACGCCGGGCGCTCCGTCGAGGTCTCGCTGGCCTACATCACCGACCCCGGCAGCGGTGGCCGCGGGGTCTTCGCGGACGACGCCCGGCTCAACGTGGGGGGCGTCGACCGGGAGCAGGAGGGCTTCGAGAGCTCCCTCGGAGGCTGGACGGCACAGGGCGCACCTGCCGGAAGCCCCGAGATTCCGGGAGATTGGTCCCGCACCGGGGAGCTGTTCCAGTCCTTCGCATCGGTCACTACGCGTGACACCGTCCTCCTCGGTTTCGGGCTGGAGCACCTGCCCGCCGCCGCGGACCGCTCGGTACTGATCGGTAAGGCGCTGCGCTCGCTCCACCGCTGACTCTGAGTGACCGGGCCCAAAGTCCCCGCCAGCCTGTGCCGAGCCCAGTGGTACAGGCCGTCGGGGGCCTCCGGGAGCGGTTCCGGAGGCCGGCCGGCGCCCGTCGATGTCACTCAATGCCTCACGGAGAGGTAGGGTCGTAAGCGGTCGGGGACATCCCATACAGCTCGCCGGCGCACAGACCGGCGCACATACGAGGAGATCGGTTCGTGACGATCCGCGTAGGCATCAACGGTTTTGGCCGCATCGGCCGCAACTACTTCCGGGCGCTCCTGGAGCAGGGGGCGGACATCGAGATCGTCGGTGTCAACGACCTGACGGACAACGCGACGCTGGTGCACCTGCTGAAGTACGACACCATCCTGGGTCGCCTCAAGGCCGAGGTGAGCCACACCGAGGACACCATCACCGTCGGTGGCAACACCTTCAAGACCTTCGCCGAGCGTGACCCCGCGAACCTGCCCTGGGGCGAGCTGGGCGCGGACATCGTCATCGAGTCCACCGGCATCTTCACCAAGAAGGCCGACGCCGCCAAGCACATCGCGGCGGGCGCGAAGAAGGTCCTCATCTCGGCTCCGGCCACCGACGAGGACATCACCATCGTGATGGGCGTCAACCAGGACAAGTACGACGCGGCCAACCACCACGTCATCTCCAACGCCTCCTGCACCACCAACTGTGTGGCGCCGATGGCGAAGGTGCTCGACGAGAGCTTCGGCATCGTCAAGGGCATGATGACGACGGTCCACGCCTACACGAACGACCAGCGCATCCTCGACTTCCCGCACAAGGACCTGCGCCGCGCCCGCGCCGCCGCGGAGAACATCATCCCGACCACCACGGGTGCCGCGAAGGCCACCGCCCTGGTGCTGCCGCAGCTCAAGGGCAAGCTGGACGGCATCGCCATGCGCGTCCCGGTCCCCACGGGCTCCGTGACCGACCTGGTGATCGAGCTGGACCGCGAGGTCACCAAGGACGAGGTCAACAACGCCTTCCAGAAGGCCGCCGAGGGCCAGCTGAAGGGCGTGCTGGAGTACACCGAGGACCCGATCGTCTCCTCCGACATCGTGAACTGGCCGGCCTCCTGCACCTTCGACTCGTCCCTGACCATGGTCCAGGGCAAGAGCGTCAAGATCGTCGGCTGGTACGACAACGAGTGGGGCTACTCGAACCGCCTCGTCGACCTCACCGTCTTCGTCGGCGGCCGGCTCTAAGTCCCGAAGTACCGGGGCAGGCACCACGATGTAGGCAAACGCAGGGCTCGGTCGGCGCAATGGAGCGCCGGACGGGCCCTGTTGCTTGCCCTTGTTCATCGTCACCGACCGGTGACGGGCCCAAAGGAGTCAGAAACACCATGAAGACGATCGACGAACTTCTTGCCGAGGGCGTTGCGGGCAAGCGGGTCTTCGTCCGTGCCGACCTGAACGTGCCGCTCGCCGACGGGGTCATCACCGACGACGGGCGCATCCGGGCCGTGCAGCCGACCATCGCGAAGCTCGCCGAGGCGGGCGCCCGCGTGATCGTGGCCTCCCACCTGGGCCGCCCCAAGGGCGCCCCGGACCCGGCCTTCTCGCTCGCCCCGGCCGCCGCGCGCCTCGGTGAACTCCTCGGCCGGGACGTGGCCTTCGCCGCCGACACCGTCGGTCCCGCCGCCAAGGAGACCGTCGCGGGCCTGGCCGACGGCGGGGTCGCG
Source organism: Streptomyces sp. NPDC097619 (assembly GCF_040302735.1). Lineage (NCBI taxonomy): Bacteria > Bacillati > Actinomycetota > Actinomycetes > Kitasatosporales > Streptomycetaceae > Streptomyces > Streptomyces sp. NPDC097619. Next base: position 20,499 of record NZ_JBEOSD010000041.1, read on the forward strand.
GTCATCGAGAACCTGCGCTTCAACGCGGGGGAGACCTCGAAGGACGACGCCGAGCGCGGCGCCTTCGCCGACCAGCTGGCGGAGCTGGCCGACCTGTACGTCGGTGACGGCTTCGGCGCCGTGCACCGCAAGCACGCCTCGGTGTTCGACCTGCCGGCCCGCCTCCCGCACGCGGCCGGCTACCTGATCGCCACCGAGATCGGCGTCCTGAAGAAGCTCACCGACGAGGTCAAGCGGCCCTACGTGGTCGTCCTCGGCGGTGCCAAGGTCTCCGACAAGCTGGCCGTCATCGACCAGCTGCTCGGGAAGGCCGACCGCATCCTCATCGGCGGCGGCATGGCCTACACCTTCCTCAAGGCCCAGGGCCACGAGGTCGGCATCTCCCTCCTCCAGGAGGACCAGATCCCGGCCGTGACCGAGTACCTGGAGCGCGCCGCGAAGAACGGCGTGGAGCTCGTGGTCCCGGTGGACGTCCTCGTCTCCACCGAGTTCCCCGACCTCAAGGGCAAGACCCCGGCGGACTACGACACCGTGGACGCCGACAAGATCCCCGCGGACAAGGAGGGCCTGGACATCGGGCCGAAGACCCGCGAACTGTACGCTTCGAAGATCGCCGACGCCGCTACGGTGTTCTGGAACGGCCCCGTGGGTGTCTTCGAGCACCCGGACTACGCGGGCGGGACCCGGGCCGTCGCGCAGGCGCTCGTCGACAGTGACGCCTTCACCGTCGTGGGCGGCGGGGACTCCGCCGCCGCCGTGCGCACGCTCGGCTTCGACGAGAACGCGTTCGGACACATCTCGACCGGTGGCGGCGCCAGCCTCGAATACCTCGAGGGCAAGACGCTGCCGGGCATCGCCGCACTGGAGGACTGACCCCCGTGACCACCCGCACCCCGCTGATGGCGGGCAACTGGAAGATGAACCTCAACCACCTTGAGGCCATCGCCCACGTCCAGAAGCTCGCCTTCGCCCTCGCCGACAAGGACTTCGACGCGGTCGAGGTGGCGGTCCTGCCGCCCTTCACCGACCTGCGTTCCGTCCAGACCCTCGTCGACGGCGACAAGCTGAAGATCAAGTACGGCGCCCAGGACATCTCGGCGCAGGACTCCGGCGCCTACACGGGAGAGATCTCCGGCCCGATGCTCGCCAAGCTGAAGTGCGCGTACGTGGCCGTCGGCCACAGCGAGCGCCGCCAGTACCACGGCGAGTCGGACGAGATCTGCAACGCCAAGGTCAAGGCCGCCTACCGGAACGGGATCACCCCGATCCTGTGCGTCGGCGAGGGCCTGGACGTCCGCAAGGCCGGCAACCAGGTCGCGCACACCCTGGCCCAGGTCGACGGCGGTCTGAAGGACCTGCCGGCCGAGCAGGCCGAGTCCGTCGTGATCGCCTACGAGCCGGTGTGGGCCATCGGCACCGGCGAGGTCGCCACCCCCGAGGACGCCCAGGAGGTCTGCGGGGCGATCCGCGTCCGCCTCGCGGAGCTGTACTCCCAGGAGCTGGCCGACAAGGTCCGCATCCAGTACGGCGGCTCCGTGAAGTCCGGCAACATCGCGGCGATCATGGCCCAGCCCGACGTGGACGGTGCCCTGATCGGCGGCGCCGCCCTGGACGCGGACGAATTCGTCAAGATCGTCCGCTTCCGCGACCAGTGAGGCCCGTGACGGTCGCAGCGAGTATGCGGTAGGACGGATCCGTCGTACCCTTGCGGGGGCCGGTGGCTGAGACAGCCACCCGGCCCCCGCTTCGATTCCAGGAAAGTCCCGGAAATCCCGGAAAGCCAGGAAAGTAGGAACCAGCCGTGATTATGGGGTTCTCGATCGCCCTGATCGTCTTCAGCCTGCTGCTGATGCTGCTGGTGCTGATGCACAAGGGCAAGGGCGGCGGCCTCTCCGACATGTTCGGCGGCGGCATGCAGTCCTCGGTGGGCGGTTCCTCGGTGGCCGAGCGCAACCTCGACCGGATCACGATCGTGGTCGGCCTGCTCTGGTTCGCCTGCATCGTCGCCCTCGGTCTGATGATGAAGCTGGACAGCTGACCGTTTACCGGTACGGCCGCCTCCGGGCGGCCTATCATGAGGTCCACGTACGCTTTCGCGGCACCATCACGCAGGGAGTTACGACCGTGGCAAGTGGCAACGCGATCCGGGGGAGCCGGGTCGGCGCGGGGCCGATGGGCGAGGCGGAGCGCGGCGAGTCCGCGCCGCGCCTGCGCATCTCCTTCTGGTGTTCCAACGGGCACGAGACGCAGCCCAGTTTCGCCAGCGACGCGCAGGTCCCCGACACCTGGGACTGCCCGCGCTGCGGGTTCCCCGCCGGTCAGGACCGGGACAACCCCCCGGCGCCGCCGCGCATCGAGCCGTACAAGACCCACCTCGCCTACGTCCGGGAACGGCGCACCGACGCCGACGGCGAGGCGATCCTCGCCGAGGCGCTGGCCAAGCTCCGGGGCGAGATCTGAGGCCCGATCCGGGCCCGCGGGACGCGCAGGACCGAGGGGTCCGGCCACAAGTGACATTCTCCTTGTGGCCGGGCCCCTTTGTGTGCGTTCAGTCCCTTCCGATCCTTTAGGTTGGGTGCTGGCGGGGCACAACAGGACGGAAAGAGTGGGTTGATGTCCGAGAAGAACGCGGACCGTACGAAGCTGAACCGGACCCCCGAGTGGGCGGCCTTGGCCAAGCACCGGGAAGAGCTGGCCGACACGCACCTGCGGGAGCTGTTCGCGGCCGCCCCCGGTCGCGGCACGGCCTACACCCTGCAGGTGGGCGACCTGCACATCGACTACTCCAAGCACCTGGTCACCGACGAGACCCTGGCCCTGCTGCGGGACCTGGCCGCGGCGACCGGCGTGGCCGAGCTCCGCGAGGCCATGTTCCGCGGCGAGAAGATCAACACCACCGAGGACCGGGCGGTCCTGCACACCGCCCTGCGCGCCCCCGCCGGCACCGTGATCGAGGTGGACGGGGAGGACGTGGTCCCCGGCGTGCACGAGGTGCTCGACCGCATGGCCGCCTTCTCCGAGCGGGTCCGCTCGGGGGAGTGGACCGGTCACACCGGCCGTCGCATCCGCAACGTCGTCAACATCGGTATCGGCGGATCCGACCTCGGTCCGGCGATGGCCTACGAGGTGCTGCGCTCCTTCACCGACCGCGCGCTGACCGTCCGCTTCGTCTCCAACGTGGACGGGGCCGACCTGTACGAGGCCACCCGCGACCTCGACCCGGCCGAGACGCTGTTCATCATCGCCTCGAAGACCTTCACCACCATCGAGACCATCACCAACGCCACCTCGGCCCGGCGGTGGCTGCTGGAGGGGCTCGGCGGGGACGACGCCGCCGTGGCCCGGCACTTCGTGGCCCTGTCCACGAACGCCGAGAAGGTCGCGGAGTTCGGCATCGACACGGACAACATGTTCGGGTTCTGGGACTGGGTCGGCGGCCGGTACTCCTTCGACTCCGCGATCGGCCTCTCGCTGATGATCGCGATCGGCCCGGACCGCTTCCGCGAACTCCTCGACGGCTTCCACCTGGTCGACGAGCACTTCCGCACCGCCCCCGCCGAGGAGAACGTCCCGCTGCTGCTGGGCCTGCTGGGGATCTGGTACGGGGCCTTCTTCGACGCGCAGTCCCACGCGGTGCTGCCGTACTCGCACTACCTGTCCAAGTTCACCGCCTACCTCCAGCAGTTGGACATGGAGTCCAACGGCAAGTCGGTGGACCGCGACGGCCGGCCGGTGGAGTGGCAGACCGGACCGGTGGTCTGGGGCACCCCCGGCACCAACGGGCAGCACGCGTACTACCAGTTGATCCACCAGGGCACCAAGGTGATCCCCGCGGACTTCATCGGGTTCGCCCGGCCGGTGCCCGAGCTCCCCGAGGGCCTGGCCGCCCAGCACGACCTGCTCATGGCCAACTTCTTCGCGCAGACCCAGGCGTTGGCCTTCGGCAAGACGGCGGAGGAGGTGCGGGCGGAGGGCGTCGCCGAGGAGCTGGTCCCGCACAAGACCTTCCAGGGCAACCACCCCACCACCACCGTGCTCGCCGCCGAGCTGACGCCGTCCGTGCTGGGACAGCTCATCGCCCTCTACGAGCACAAGGTGTTCGTGCAGGGCGCGGTGTGGAACATCGACTCCTTCGACCAGTGGGGCGTCGAGCTGGGCAAGGTCCTCGCGAAGCGGGTCGAGCCGGCGCTCGTCTCGGGGGCCGAGGTGCCGGGCCTGGACCCGTCCAGCGTGGCGCTGGTCGCCAAGTACCGCGAGCTGCGCGCCCGCTGACGGGGCTTCCGCCCCGGGCACGAGGAAGGCCCCGCTCTCCTTTCGGAGGGCGGGGCCCTTCTTCGCGTACCGCTAGCGCAGCGGCGGGAGCTTCGCGGCGGCCGCCCGGTCGAGCAGCCACAGCGTGCGGGCCCGTCCGTGGGCGCCCGCGGCCGGGGCCTGGACCTCCCCGGCGCCGCCCAGGGCGATCGCGACCGCCCCGGCCTTGTCCTCGCCCGCGGCGAGCAACCAGACCTCGCGGGCCGCCCGGATCGCCGGGAGGGTCAACGAGATCCGGGTGGGCGGCGGCTTGGGCGCGCCACGCACGCCGACCACCGTCCGCTCGGTCTCGCGGACCGCCGGGAGCTCCGGGAAGAGCGAGGCCACGTGGGTGTCCGGGCCGACGCCGAGCATCAGCACGTCGAACCGGGGTACCGGCCCGTGGTCCTCCGGAGCGGCCGCGCGGGCCAGCTCCTCCGCGTACGCGGCGGCCGCCGCGTCCACGTCCTCCCCGTGGGGCCCGTCCGAGGCGGGCATCGCGTGCACCCGGGCCGGGTCCAGCGGCACCGCGTCCAGCAGGGCCTCCCGGGCCTGGGTGTGGTTGCGCTCGGGGTCCGCGGCGGGGACGTACCGCTCGTCGCCCCACCACAGGTCCAGCCGCGACCAGTCCACCGCGTCCCGGGCAGGGGCGGCCGCCAGCGCGGCCAGCAGGCCGTTGCCGTTGCGGCCGCCCGTGAGGACGACGGAGGCGCTGCCGCGCGAGGCCTGGGCGTCCACGATCCTCGTGATCAGCCGGGCCGCGGTGGCCTGCGCCATCAGGTCCTTGTCCTGGTGGACGACGACCTGCGGAGTGGTCGTGCTCATCGCGACGCCGCCTTCTTGGCCGGTGCCGCCTTCTTCGCGGGTGCCTTCTTGACCGCCGGAGCCTTCCCGGCCGCCTCGTCCCCGGCCGGGGCCGCCTCCGCCGGAGCGGCGGCCGCGGCCGGTCGCTCCGGAGCGGCGGGCGCCGCCGCGGCACCCGCGTGCAGCTTGTCCACGCCGAACTTCAGCGTGGCCTCGTAGGTGTTGTCCGGGTCCAGCCGGCGGAGCTCCTCGGCGAGCAGCTCCGCGGTGTCGCGGCGCTTGAGGGCGACCGCGCGGTCCGGCTGGCCGGGCATGCACAGGGTGGCCAGCGAACCGTCGGCGCGGTCCAGGACGATCGCGCCGTCGGCGGTCTCCAGCCGGACCGCCGTCAGGCCGGGGCCCTCCGAGCGGGTCCGGCGCACCGGGACCCCGAGCCGGTCCGCGAGCCACATGGCGAGCAGCTCGCAGCTGGGGTTCTCGTCCTCGCCCTCCACGTGGGCGGAGACGAGCTCCACCGACTGCTGGTCCAGCGCCGCGGCCAGCATGGAGCGCCACGGCGTGATCCGGGTCCAGGACAGGTCCGTGTCCCCGGGGGCATAGGCCGCGGCCCGCTTGCCGAGCTCCCCGATGGGGTCCTCGGCCGCGTAGGTGTCGGTGATCCGCCGCTGCGCCAGGGCGCCCAGCGGGTCGCCCGCGAGGTCCGAGGGCGCGCCCTCGGGCCACCAGACCACCACGGGGGCGTCGGGCAGCAGCAGCGGGAGCACCACGGACTGGGCGTGACCAGTCAGCTCGCCGTGCAGGCGGAGCACGACCGTCTCCCCGGTGCCGGACTCGCCGCCCACCCGGATCTCCGCGTCGAGGCGGGCCTCACGACGGCTGCGCGCCGAGCGGCTGGCCCGCTTGATGACCACGATGATCCGCGAGGGGTGCTCGTGAGAGGCGTCGTTCGCCGACTTCAGGGCGTCGTACGCGTTCTCCTCGTCGGTCACGATGACCAGGGTCAGGACCATGCCGATGGCGGGCGTGCCGCTGTCGCGGCGCGCCTGGACCAGAGCGGCGTTGATCTTGCTGGAGGTGGTCTCCGTGAGGTCGATCTTCATGGCCGGCGCCAGCTCCGTCCGTCTCGTGCGAGCATCTCGTCCGCCTCGACCGGTCCCCAGGTGCCCGCCGGGTACTGCGCGGGCTTGCCGTGCTTGTCCCAGTACTCCTCGATCGGGTCGAGGATGTTCCAGGAGAGCTCGACCTCCTGGTGCCGGGGGAAGAGGTTGGCGTCACCCAGGAGCACGTCGAGGATGAGGCGCTCGTACGCCTCGGGGCTCGACTCCGTGAAGGACTCGCCGTAGGCGAAGTCCATGGTGACGTCGCGGACCTCCATGGAGGTGCCCGGCACCTTGGAGCCGAAGCGCACCGTGATGCCCTCGTCCGGCTGCACCCGGATGACCAGGGCGTTCTGCCCCAGCTCCTCGGTGGCACCCGATTCGAAGGGCAGGTACGGGGCCCGCTTGAAGATCACCGCGATCTCGGTGACCCGGCGGCCCAGGCGCTTGCCCGTGCGCAGGTAGAAGGGCACGCCCGCCCAGCGGCGGTTGTTGATCTCCAGGCGGATCGCGGCGTAGGTGTCGGTCTTCGACTTGGGGTCGATGCCGTCCTCTTCGAGGTAGCCCACGACCTTCTCGCCGCCCTGCCAGGCCCCGGAGTACTGGCCGCGCACGGTGTGCTTGCCCAGGTCCTCGGGGAGCTCGACGGCCGCGAGGACCTTGAGCTTCTCCGCCACGAGCGCCTTCGGGTGGAAGGAGCCGGGCTCCTCCATCGCGGTGAGCGCGAGCAGCTGGAGCAGGTGGTTCTGGATGACGTCGCGGGCGGCGCCGATGCCGTCGTAGTAGCCGGCGCGGCCGCCGATCCCGATGTCCTCGGCCATGGTGATCTGCACGTGGTCCACGTAGGACCGGTTCCAGATCGGCTCGAACATCGTGTTGGCGAAGCGGAGCGCCAGGATGTTCTGGACGGTCTCCTTGCCGAGGTAGTGGTCGATCCGGAAGACCTCGTCACGGGGGAAGACCTCGTGGACGATCTGGTTGAGCTCCTGGGCGGAGGCCAGGTCGTGCCCGAAGGGCTTCTCGATGACGGCGCGCCGCCAGGAGCCCTCCTTCTCGGCCAGCCCGTGCTTCTTGAGCTGCTGGACCACCTGGGGGAAGAACTTCGGGGGGACCGACAGGTAGAAGGCGAAGTTGCCGCCCGTGCCCTGGGCCTTGTCGAGGTCCTCGATGGTGGACTTCAGCGTCTCGAAGGCGTTGTCGTCGTCGAAGTCGCCCTGGACGAACCGGCAGCCCTGCACCAGCTGCTGCCAGACCTCCTCACGGAAGGGCGTGCGGGAGTGCTGCTTGACGGCGTCGTGGACCTCCTGCGCGAAGTCCTCGTCCTGCCACTCGCGCCGGGCGAAGCCGATCAGCGAGAAACCCGGGGGCAGCAGACCGCGGTTCGCGAGGTCGTACACGGCGGGCATCAGCTTCTTGCGCGAGAGGTCGCCCGTAACGCCGAAGATGACCAGGCCGGACGGCCCCGCGATGCGCGGGAGCCGCCGGTCCTGAGCGTCACGAAGCGGGTTCGCTCCGTTTACAGACAAAGTGTTCAGTCCTTTGAGGGGGCGAGGCGCGACAGCTCCGCCTCGGTCGACTTCAGCAGGTCGTTCCAGGAGGCCTCGAACTTCTCGACGCCCTCGTCCTCCAGCAGCTGGACGACATCGTCGTACGAGATGCCGAGCTCCGCGACCGCGTCGAGCTCGGCGCGGGCCTGCTCGTAGGTCCCGCGGACGGTGTCACCGGAGATCACGCCGTGGTCGGCGACGGCCTCCAGGGTGGCCTCCGGCATGGTGTTGACGGTGTTCGGGGCGACCAGGTCGTCCACGTACAGGGTGTCCTTGTACGCGGGGTCCTTGACGCCCGTGGAGGCCCACAGGGCCCGCTGCTTGTTGGCGCCCTGGCGCTCCAGCGCGACCCAGCGGTCGGAGGAGAAGACCTCCTCGTACGCCTGGTAGGCCAGACGGGCGTTGGCGAGGGCCGCCTTGCCCTTGAGGGCCTTCGCGGCGTCGCTGCCGACGGAGTCCAGGCGCTTGTCGATCTCGGAGTCCACGCGGGACACGAAGAAGGAGGCCACCGAGTGGATCAGGGAGAGGTCCAGGCCCGCGGCCTTCGCCTTCTCCAGACCCGCCAGGTAGGCGTCCATGACCTCGCGGTAGCGCTCCAGCGAGAAGATCAGCGTGACGTTGACGCTGATGCCCTTGCCGATGACCTCGGTGATCGCCGGGAGGCCGGCCTTGGTCGCCGGGATCTTGATGAGGGTGTTGGGGCGGTCCACCAGCCATGCGAGCTGCTTGGCCTCGGCGACGGTCGCCACGGTGTCGTGGGCCAGACGGGGGTCGACCTCGATGGAGACCCGGCCGTCCTGCCCGTCCGTGGAGTCGTACACCGGGCGCAGGATGTCGGCGGCGTCGCGGACGTCCGCCGTGGTGATCATGCGCAGGGCCTCGTCCACGGTGACCCCGCGGGCGGCCAGGTCGGTGAGCTGCTGCTCGTAGCCCTCGCCGCCGCTGATCGCCTTCTGGAAGATCGCCGGGTTCGTGGTGACGCCGACCACGTGGGACTGGTCGATGAGCTCGGCCAGGTTCCCGGAGGTGATCCGCTTGCGGGACAGGTCGTCCAGCCAGATCGCGACGCCTTCGTCGGAAAGGCGCTTGAGTGCGTCTGTCATGAGAGTTGCATCTCCTGTTGTGGTTCTCGTACGGGCGTCAGCGCGCGGCGGCCGCGAGGGAGTCGCGCGCGGCGGCGGCGACGGCCTCGGCGGTGAAGCCGAACTCACGGAACAGCACCTTGGCGTCGGCGGAGGCACCGAAGTGCTCCAGGGACACGATCCGGCCCGCATCTCCCGTGTAACGGTGCCAGGTGAGCCCGATACCGGCCTCGACGGCCACTCGAGCCTTGATCGAGGGCGGCAGGACGGAGTCCTTGTACTCCTGGTCCTGCTCCTCGAACCACTCCACCGAGGGCATGGAGACCACGCGCGCGGGGACCCCCTCGGCCTGGAGGGCCTCGCGGGCCGCGACGGCCAGCTGCACCTCGGAGCCGGTGCCGATGAGGATGACCTCGGCGGGGCCGCCCTCGGCCTCGAAGAGCACGTACCCGCCCTTGGCGGCGTCCTCGTTCGCGGGGTACACCGGCACGCCCTGGCGGGTGAGGGCCAGGCCGGTCGGGGCGCCCTTGCCGAACACCTTGGTGTGCCGGCGCAGGACCTCGCGCCAGGCGATGGCGGTCTCGTTGGCGTCGGCCGGACGGACGACGTTCAGACCCGGGATGGCGCGCAGCGAGGCCAGGTGCTCCACCGGCTGGTGGGTCGGGCCGTCCTCGCCGAGGCCGATGGAGTCGTGCGTCCACACGTACGTCACGGGCAGGTGCATCAGCGCCGAGAGGCGGACGGCGTTGCGCATGTAGTCGGAGAACACCAGGAAGGTGCCGCCGTAGATGCGGGTGTGGCCGTGCAGGGCGATGCCGTTCATGGCGGCGGCCATGGCGTGCTCGCGGATGCCGAAGTGCACGGTGCGGCCGTACGGGTCGGCCTCGGGGAGCGGGTTGCCCACCGGCAGGAACGAGCTGTTCTTGTCGATGGTGGTGTTGTTCGACCCGGCGAGGTCGGCGGAGCCGCCCCACAGCTCGGGGATGACCGCGCCGAGGGCGGCGAGCACCTTGCCGGAGGCGGCGCGGGTGGCGACGCTCGTGCCGGGCTCGAAGGAGGGGAGCTTCTCCTCCCAGCCCGCGGGCAGCTCGTTGGCCTGGATCCGGTCGAAGGAGGCGGCGCGCTCCGGGTTGGCGGTGCGCCAGGCGGAGAGGTCCTTCTCCCAGGCGGCCTTGGCCTCGCGGCCGCGGTCCAGGGCCCGGCGGGTGTGCGCGATGACCTCGTCGGAGACCTCGAAGGTCCGCTCCGGGTCGAAGCCCAGGACGCGCTTGGTGGCCGCGACCTCGTCGTCGCCGAGGGCGGAGCCGTGCGAGGCCTCGGTGCCCTGCGCGTGCGGGGCCGGCCAGGCGATGATGGAGCGGGCGGCGATGAAGGAGGGGCGCTCCGTCTCGGCCTTGGCCGCCTGGAGGGCGGCGTACAGGGCCTTCGGGTCCAGGTCGCCGTTCTCCTGCTGGGCCACGCGCTGCACGTGCCAGCCGTACGCCTCGAAGCGCTTGAGGGTGTCCTCGGAGACGGCCGTCTCGGTGTCGCCCTCGATGGAGATGTGGTTGTCGTCCCAGAGCAGGACCAGGTTGCCCAGCTTCTGGTGGCCCGCGAGGGAGGAGGCCTCGGAGGCGATGCCCTCCTGGAGGCAGCCGTCACCGGCGATCGCGTAGACCATGTGGTCGAAGGGAGAGGTGCCCGGGGCGGCCTCGGGGTCGAACAGGCCGCGCTCGTAACGGGCGGCCATGGCCATGCCCACGGCGTTCGCCACGCCCTGGCCCAGCGGGCCGGTGGTGGTCTCGACGCCCGCGGTGTGCCCGTACTCGGGGTGGCCGGGGGTCTTCGAGCCCCAGGTGCGGAACGCCTTGAGGTCGTCCAGCTCCAGGCCGAAGCCCGCCAGGTACAACTGGGTGTAGAGGGTCAGGGACGAGTGCCCCGCGGAGAGCACGAAACGGTCACGGCCGACCCACTCGGGGTCGGCCGGGTCGTGGCGCATCACCTTCTGGAAGAGGGTGTACGCGGCCGGGGCCAGGCTCATGGCCGTCCCGGGGTGGCCGTTCCCGACCTTCTGTACCGCGTCCGCGGCCAGGATGCGGGCGGTGTCGACGGCCCGCTGGTCCAGTTCGGTCCACTCGAGCTCTGTGGTGGTCGGCTTGCTGCTCACCGTGGGTCAGGGCTCCTCTCCAGATGTCGGATGGCCGGTGTCGAACGGTGCACCGGCGCGATTCCGAGCCTACCCCCGCTGCGGGGCGCGGCCATTCGAGTGCTCACCTGCGACGTGTCCGGATATCGGCGTCGGAGTTACGGCGCTCGGCCCAACACGACCCGACCCCCGCGCGGGGCGACCCGAGGGCAACGTCTAGAGTGGCGTGGTACGCGCAAGTCTTTACCGGGCCTTCATGTCCGGGGCTTGCTAGGGAGTCTTTCGTCAGGGGTGTGCGTGACGGCCGTCGAATCCCGTCCAGCGGGGGTACTCGGGACGAGCCCCGGTCACCGGCCGTTCGGGGCCCGCGTTATGGCTTTCGTGGCGCTGACCAAGCCGCGGATCATCGAGCTGTTGCTCATCACCACGGTCCCGGTCATGTTCCTGGCCGAGCAGGGCGTGCCCTCGCTGTGGCTGGTGCTGGCGACCTGCCTGGGCGGCTATCTGTCCGCCGGTGGCGCCAACGCGCTGAACATGTACATCGACCGCGACATCGACGCGTTGATGGACCGGACCTCGCAGCGCCCCCTGGTGACGGGCATGGTCTCGCCCCGGGAGGCGCTGGTCTTCGGCATCACCCTCGGCGTGGTGTCCACCCTCTGGTTCGGCCTGCTCGTCAACTGGCTGTCGGCGGCGCTCGCCCTCGGCGCGCTCCTCTTCTACGTGGTCGTCTACACGATGCTGCTGAAGCGGCGGACCGCGCAGAACATCGTCTGGGGCGGCATCGCGGGCTGCCTGCCGGTGCTCATCGGCTGGTCCGCGGTCAAGAACGAGGTGTCCTGGGCCGCCGTCATCCTCTTCCTCGTCATCTTCTTCTGGACGCCGCCGCACTACTGGCCGCTGTCGATGAAGGTGAAGGAGGACTACGCCCGGGTGGGCGTCCCGATGCTGCCGGTGGTGGCCGGGAACAAGGTGGTGGCCCGGCAGATCGTCCTCTACAGCTGGGTGATGGTCGCGGTCTCGCTGCTGCTCACCCCGCTGGGCTACACCGGGTGGTTCTACACCTCGGTGGCGCTGGTGGCCGGCGGCTGGTGGCTGTGGGAGGCGCACGCCCTCCAGGCCCGCGCCAAGGCCGGGGTCACGGGCGCGAAGCTGAAGGAGATGCGGCTGTTCCACTGGTCCATCACCTACGTGTCGCTGCTGTTCGTGGCGGTGGCCGTGGATCCCTTCCTCCGCTGATTACCCGCCGGTAGCATGTTTGCCATGGCAGACACGAAGCAGGACCGCACCGCGGCCAAGCTCGCCCGCCGGATCGACGCCTTCGCCAAGCGGCACGGCGGCGCCGAGGGTCAGCTCGCGTACATCGGACAGGCCGGCACCAGGATCGTGCTGGTGGGCTCGGACGGCGGCTGGGGGGACCTGGTCGCCCCCACCATGGACGTGGCCGCTCTCGCCGCCGAGAAGGCCGGGCTCACCCTCCACGAGGAGTTCGACGGCGAGTTCGCCGCCAAGGTGACCACCGGCCCGTACGAGTGGAACCGCATGGCGGGCATCCAGCTCGGCGGCGGCGCCGGGCACTGAGCCCGGCCCCGCGCCGTCCCGTCCTCCGGCCCGCCGGCCGGCGCCCTCCGCGCCCCGGCGGGCCGTGGTGTTCCCCGCGGTCGGCGCCCCCGCCCCGTATTCCCGACGGGGCACCGAGGCCCGGCCCGACCGGTGGAATCCGGCCACGACCGGGCGCCCGGTCCGCCGGTGCCGGTGAGCGGCCGGTGACCCCCGCGGGTCGTCGCGCCGCTCCGGTGAGCCGCCGGTGACCGTTCCCGGCCCCCCTCGGCCGTCCCGCACCCCGCCCCGACCCCTTCCGGGCGGCGCTCGGGCACCGGTACGAGCAACACCTGACCCCGGCCTCACCCGTTAGGACCCGTGGAAACACGTCCGGTCCCGGGGAGCGGGGGCGGACGCCACGACGTCCGCGACGGGATGCGACGGGATGCCCGGATGATCGACACGCCGTCCCTGGTGGACCAGTACTGCCACGGGGTGCTCCGCACGGAGCTGGGCCTCGGCACCTTCGAGGCCGAACTGGCCGGGGCCCGCGGCCCGGCCGCCCCGGGCACCACCTTCTTCGACACCCAGAAGGGCTTCGCCGTCCGCCGCTGGTGCCCGCCCCTGCTCGGACTGGAGCCGTACTGCCCGCCGGCCCACTACCTGGCCCGGCGCCGCGAGCTGGGCGTGGTGGAGTCCGGGCGGCGGCTGCTGCGGGGCTCGGGGATCTCCACGTACCTGGTGGACACCGGGCTCCCGGGCGACCTCACCGGGCCGGGGGAGCTGGCGGCGGCCGGGGCCGCCCGGGCGCACGAGATCGTCCGCCTGGAGCTGCTGGCCGGGCGGGTGGCGGACACCTCCGACACGGTGGCGGCCTTCCTGGAGAACCTCGACGGGGCCCTCGACCGGGCGACCCGCACGGCGGTGGCCTTCACCTCCGTGGCCGGGTCCGGTTCGGCCCTGGCCCTCGCCCCCGAGCCGCCCGCCCCGGGCGAGGTGCGGGCGGCGGCCGGGCGGTGGCTGGCGGCGCGCGCCCCCGGCGGGCCGCTGCGCGACCCGGTGCTGCTGCGGCACCTGCTGTGGGCGGCCGTGGCCACCGGGCTGCCGCTCCAACTGCACGCCGGGGCGGGCGACCCGCACCGGCGCATCGACCGTACGGACCCCACCCTGCTCACCGACTTCGTCCGGGCCACGGCCGGTCCCGGTACCACCCTGGTGCTGCTGCACGGGTACCCGTACCACCGGCACGCGGCGCACCTGGCGGGGGCCTTCCCGCACGTGTACGCCGACCTGGGCCCGGCCCTGGCGCACACCGGGGCCCGGGCCGCGGAGGTGCTGGCCGAGCTGTTGGAGCCGGCGCCCTTCGGGAAGCTGCTCTTCTCCAGTGGCGGCGGGGTGCTCCCGGAGCTGCACGTGGTGGGGGCGCGGGTGTTCCGGGAGGCCCTGGCCCGGGTGCTGGGCGGCTGGGTGGTGGACGGGGCCTGGTCCCTGCGGGACGCAGAACGGGTCGCCGCGATGATCGCGGCGGGCAACGCGCGCCGGGTCTACCGGCTGGACCGGGCGGAGCCGGCCGCCGCCTGAACCGCCGGACGTGGCGGTGGCGGAGCGCTCTCCGGGGCGGGGCCGGGCACGGCGACGGCCCCGGACCTCCCGTGGGGGCGGTCCGGGGCCGTCGGGTGGCGCGGGGTCAGACCCGGGACAGCTCGGGGTCGTTCTGGGCCGGGATGCCGGGCGTGGTGTCCGGGCGCTCGCGCAGGCTCAGCAGCAGGCGGATCACGGCGATCCACACCAGGCAGGAGCCGAGCATGTGGGCCGAGACCAGGAGTTCGGGCAGGTCGGTGAAGAACTGCACGTAGCCGATGACGCCCTGGGCCAGCAGGACCAGCAGCAGGTCGCGGGCCCGGGTCCGGGTGTCGTCGGGGGCGTCCACCACCCGCAGCACCAGCCAGACGGCGACGGCCAGGGCGCAGACCACCCAGGCCGCGGCGGCGTGCACGTGCGCGGTGGTCTCCCAGTCGAAGGGCATCCGCTCGACTTCGCTGCTGTCGCCGGCGTGCGGACCGGAGCCGGTCACCACGGTGCCCGCGGCCACGAGCACGAAGGCGGTGCCGGTCAGGGCCCAGACCAGCTTGCGGACCGGGCCGGGGACCCGCGGGCGGGGGGAGGCGTCGCCCTCGCGGGTCCGCTGCCAGGTGACGGTGGTCACCGTGATGAGGCAGGTCGCCAGCAGGAAGTGGCCCGCCACGCTGTAGGGGTTGAGGCCCGTCCACACGGTGATGCCGCCGAGCACGGCGTTGCTCATCACCAGCGCGAACTGGACCCAGGCCGGCCGGGTCAGGTCGGTGCGGCGCGGCTTGGCGCAGCGGGCCGCGAGGATGATCCAGCCGACCGCAGCGGAGAGCACGTACGTCAGCATGCGGTTGCCGAACTCGATGGCGCCGTGGACGCCCTGTTCGGGGGTGGCGAAGAGGCTGTCGTCGGTGCACTTGGGCCAGGTGTCGCAGCCCAGTCCCGAGCCGGTCAGCCGGACCGCGCCGCCGGTGACCACGATGACCACGCTCATCACGACGGCGGCGAGCGCCGCTCTGCGGACGGTCCGGGGTGTGGGCGTCCAGCGGCGGGCGAGGGAGGCGAAGGGGTTCAGCACGGGCCCTATCGTAGGCCGCCCCTTGTGCAAACATTCACGAGGGGGTGCCCGGAGCCGTCGCGCCGGGGCCGCGCATCAGGCGGAAGCGGGCGCCGGCCGGATCGCCCTCGGTGTGCCACCACACGTGGACGCGCCACTGCGCGGCAGGGCCCGGATTGTCCGGAGAGTCCAGGAAGTCCGCGAGGAGTTCGCGCCCTACGTCCTCTGCTGTCCGGTTCGTCACCTCTGCCGCCCCGCGCCACGGATGCCCCTGTACGACCCACAGACCGTCCGCTCCGCGGACCTCGATCCGCCACACCGCCCGCCACGAGGCGCCCCGCAACAGGGCCGCGACCGTTGCCGCATCGAGACGCAGCCGCTCCGCCGTCTCCGCCGCGTCGATCCCCTGGATCCGGGCCGCCAGCACCGCCCGCGGCAACAGCCGTTCCGGCAGCAGCCCCTCCGCGCGCAGGGCCGCCAACGAGCCGAAGGACAGTTGGCGCAGCCGCAGTTCCAGCTGCCGGGACAGGTGCGCCAACGCCTCGACGGCCTCCTCCGCGGCGTCCGTGACCTCCCGCGCGTCCGCGAACCGGTCCCCCTCCCCGTCCGGGGCCGGGGCCGCCGCCAGCGCCCGGAAGTCCTGCTCCGCCGCCACCGCCCAGGCCACCGCCTCCCGGGTGTGGCCCAGCTCGGCCAGCCGGTCGCCGAGGAACACCTTCGCCTGGGCCAACCCGCGCCGGTTCACCAGCAGGTGCGGGTCCAGCCCCAGCCAGACGTCCACCGCCTCCCGGGTCCGGTCCCGCGCCCGCTCGCCCGCCGCCCGCTCCATCGGACCGGGCGCCTCCTCCCCGGCCATCCCCAGCGGGTACCGCGGCAGCCGCCGCCCGTCACTGAGCGGCCAGGCCAGCCACACCCCGTGGTTGATCAGCGCGCGGGCGTACCAGCGGGCGAACTCGGGGGAGTGGGCGGCGGCCCGCCGGGCGTGCACCAGGGCCTCCTCCACCGCGGCCAGCGCCCCGGCCCGGTCCCCGGCGGCGAACCGCAGCGCGGCCAGGTCCCCCAACCTCAGCCCGAGCCGCGCACCGCACTCCGGGTCCTCGCCGGCCGGGCCGCGCAGGGCGGCGATCAGCTCCTCCAGCAGGCGGGCCCGTTCCCCGGGGTCGACCCCGCCGGCCTCCCCGGACCTGATCAGGTCCCACTGCCCGTCCAGCCGCAGAGCGGCCTCCCGCTGCGCCATGGCGCCCCTCCCTCACCGGTCCGCCGCACCGCAGGCCACACCCCCGCACGACGTGCGGGGACATCCTGACGGGTGGCCCGGCCCGGGCGGAAGGGTTCCGGCTCCCGGGGGGCGGTCGCCCGGCCGGCGGAACGCGCCGGCGCCACTTCGGGCGGCGGGCGGTGACACCGCCCGCCGGTCACCGCGGGCCGGTCACTCCCAGCGGAAGAACTTCGCCGCGGCCCCCAGGCCCAGCACCGCCCACACCGCCAGGACGGCCGCGTCCCCCCAGGGCAGCCCGGAGCCCTCCCGCAGCACCTCGCGCAGCCCGTCCGACAGGGCCGCGATCGGCAGCAGCTCCAGGACCGGGCGGACCGCGTCCGGGAACTTGTCCAGCGGCACGATGACCCCGCCGCCGACCAGCAGCAGCAGGAAGACCAGGTTGGCGGCGGCCAGGGTCACCTCGGCCTTGAGGGTGCCCGCCATCAGCAGCCCCAGCCCCGAGAAGGCGGCCGTGCCGAGCAGCAGCAGGACCGCCACCGACAGCGGGTCTCCGTGCGGGGACCAGCCCAGGCCCAGCGCGATCACGGTGAGCAGGGCCACCTGGAGCACCTCGGTCACCAGGACCGACAGGGTCTTGGAGGCCATCAGCGCCCACCGCGGCAGCGGGGAGGCGCCCAGCCGCTTGAGGACCCCGTAGCGGCGGTCGAAGCCGGTGGCGATGGCCTGTCCGGTGAAGGCCGTGGACATCACGGCCAGCGCCAGCACCCCGGGGGCGAGGAAGTCCACGGACTTCCCGGCCCCGGTGTCGACCACGTCCACGGAGGAGAACAGCACCAGCAGCAGGGCCGGGATGATCACGGTGAGCAGCAGCTGCTCGCCGTTGCGCAGCAGCATCCGCGTCTCCAGCGCGGTCTGCGCGGCGATCATGCGGGAGACCGGGGCGGCCCCGGGCCTCGGGGCGAACGTACCCGCGCTCATCCGCGCAGCTCCTTGCCGGTCAGTTCGAGGAAGACGTCTTCGAGGGTGTGCCGCTCCACGGCCAGACTGTCGGGCATCACCCCGTGCTGGGCGCACCAGGTGGTGACCGTGGCCAGCATCTGCGGGCCCACGTCCCCGGTGACCCGGTACACGCCGGGGAGGGGTTCCACGGCCCCGGCCCCGTCGGGCAGGGCCTTCAGCAGCGAGGCCAGGTCCAGGCCGGGGCGGCCGGTGAAGCGCAGGGTGTTCTCGGCCCCGCCGCGGCAGAGCTCGTCGGGGCTGCCCTGGGCCACCACCCGGCCCGCGTCCACGATGGCCACGTCGTCGGCGAGCTGTTCGGCCTCGTCCATGTGGTGGGTGGTGAGGACCACGCCCACCCCGTCGGCGCGCAGCTCGCGGACCAGCTCCCAGGTGGCCCGGCGGGCCTGCGGGTCCAGGCCGGCGGTGGGCTCGTCGAGGAAGACCAGCTCGGGGCGGCCGACCACGGCCATGGCCAGGGCCAGGCGCTGCTGCTGGCCGCCGGAGAGCCGCCGGTAGGGGGTGCGGCCGCAGTCCCCGAGGCCCAGCCGTTCGGCGAGCGGGGCGACCGGGAGCGGGTCGGCGTACAACCGGGACATGTGCGTGAGCATCTCCAGGGCGCGGGCCCCGGAGTACACCCCGCCGGACTGGAGCATCACGCCGATGCGCGGCCGGAGCGCCTCGGCCTGCGCGATCGGGTCCAGGCCCAGGACGCGGACGGTGCCGGCGTCGGGGCGCCGGTAGCCCTCGGCCGTCTCGACCGTGGTGGTCTTGCCGGCGCCGTTGGGGCCGAGGACCGCGGTGACCGTCCCGGCGCGGACGGTGAGGTCCAGCCCGTCCACCGCGGTCTTGGTGCCGTACCGCTTCACCAGTCCGCGGATCTCCACGGCGGGGTCGATGCTCATGCCGGGGAGTCTACGGAAGCCCGGAGGGGGTCCTAGGTCCCGGGGGTGGCGGGGCCCGAGGCCCTGGACCGGTGACTTTCCCCGCCGTTCCGGGGCCCCGGACGGGTCTAGCGTCGAAAGGGTGAACAGCATCGCGCAGAACGTCGACGTCACCTCGGGACTGGCCGAGCACAAGGCCCACGACCTGGCGCAGCCCACCCGCTACTTCGTGTCCGCGGTGCTCGCGGGCGCCTACATCGCGGTGGGGGAGGTGCTGCTGCTGGTGGCGGTCTCCCCGTTCGTGGCGAAGGGCTCGGCGGCCACCCGGCTGCTGGAGGGGGCGGTCTTCCCGGTGGCGCTGACCATCGTGATGTTCGCGGGGGCCCAGTTGTTCACCTCCAACGTCATGGTGATGCTGGTGGGCGCGTTGACCGGGCGGACCGGGGTGCGGGACCTGCTGGCCTCCTGGGGGCTCTCGCTGGCGGGGAACCTGGCCGGGGCCTTCCTGTTCGGGGCGATGGTGCACGCCTCGGGCGTGGTCTCCTCCGGTCCGGCCCGGAGCATGCTGGCGGAGATGGTGCACGGGAAGACGGCGCTCGGCGGCGGGCAGCTCTTCTGGCGCGGGGTGCTCTGCAACATGTTGGTCTGCCTGGCCGTGTGGATGTTCTCCCGGGCCCGCGGGGACGCCGCGAAGATCTTCGTGCTGTGGCTGCCGGTGGCGGTGTTCGTGGCCGTGGGATTCGAGCACTGCGTCGCGAATATGGCGGTCTTCGCTCTGGCGGTTCTCGACGGCTCGGCCGGTTTCGGAGATCTTTTGCGGAATCTGCTCTTCGTGGTCCCCGGAAACATCGTCGGCGGGGGATTGCTGGTGGGGGCCGTGTACTGGTTCACCGGAGGGTCGCGCAGGCGTCCGGGAGCGATCACTTCCGAATAATCCCGGACCGATTGATTAGGTAACCCTTAGTGATGGAGGCCACCAGCCCGGTCTCCGTCGCGGGTTGTCGGGGCTCCGCTAATTACGCAACAATGGCGTTGTGAAAAACGGCGAACGGATGATCGAGACCCCCCAGGGGGAGCTCGCGACCGGGGAGCGGTCCACCCGCAACCGGGTCGCGCGGTCCATCCTGGACCACGGTCCCTCCACCGTCGCCGACCTCGCGCAGCGCCTCGGCCTCACCCAGGCCGCCGTCCGCCGCCACCTCGACGCGCTCCTCTCCGAGGGGATGCTCGAAGCCCGCGAACAGCGCGTGTACGGCGCGCGCACCCGCGGCCGGCCGGCGAAGGTCTTCGCGCTGACCGACGGGGGCCGCGACGCCTTCGACCAGTCCTACGACTCGCTGGCCGTGGAGGCACTGCGCTGGATCGCGCAGTCCGCGGGGGGCGGGGACCACGGCGAAGCCGCCGTCGCCGCCTTCGCCCGGGCCCGCCTGGACGTCCAGGCCGTCGCCTACCGGGCGGCCGTCGAGGCGGTGGCCCCGGAGCAGCGCACCGAGGCGCTGGCCAAGGCATTGACCGCCGACGGGTACGCTGCTACGGCGAAGAGCGCTCCCGGTCCGCACAGCGGTGAACAGCTCTGTCAGCACCACTGCCCGGTCGCCCATGTCGCCGAGCAGTTCCCGCAGCTCTGTGAGGCGGAGACCGAGGTCTTCTCCAAACTGCTCGGGACGCACGTGCAGCGGCTCGCCACCATCGCGCACGGCGACGGTGTGTGCACCACCTTCATTCCGCGAAGCGCCGCACAGACCAACACATCAGCATCTGCAAGCACGGCCGGGAGGAACCCCGCATGACCACGGAGATTGCTCACCCTGAGCTCGAGGGCCTGGGCAAGTACGAGTACGGCTGGGCCGACTCCGACGCGGCCGGCGCCGCTGCCAAGCGCGGTCTGAACGAGGACGTCGTCCGGGACATCTCGTCGAAGAAGAACGAGCCCGAGTGGATGCTCAAGCTCCGCCTCAAGGGCCTGCGCCTCTTCGACAAGAAGCCCATGCCGACCTGGGGTTCCGACCTCTCCGGCATCGACTTCGACAACATCAAGTACTTCGTGCGTTCCACCGAGAAGCAGGCCGCTTCCTGGGAGGAACTGCCCGAGGACATCAAGAACACGTACGACAAGCTCGGCATCCCGGAGGCGGAGAAGCAGCGTCTCGTCGCCGGTGTCGCGGCCCAGTACGAGTCCGAGGTCGTCTACCACCAGATCCGCGAGGACCTGGAGGAGCAGGGCGTCATCTTCGTCGACACCGACACCGCGCTGAAGGAGCACGAGGAGCTCTTCAAGGAGTACTTCGGCACCGTCATCCCCGTCGGCGACAACAAGTTCGCCTCGCTGAACACCGCCGTGTGGTCGGGCGGCTCCTTCATCTACGTGCCCAAGGGCGTGCAGGTGGAGATCCCGCTCCAGGCCTACTTCCGGATCAACACCGAGAACATGGGCCAGTTCGAGCGGACGCTGATCATCGTCGACGAGGACGCCTACGTCCACTACGTCGAGGGCTGCACCGCCCCCATCTACTCCTCGGACTCGCTGCACTCCGCCGTGGTCGAGATCATCGTGAAGAAGGGCGGCCGCTGCCGCTACACGACGATCCAGAACTGGTCGAACAACGTCTACAACCTGGTCACCAAGCGCGCCGTCGCCTACGAGGGCGCGACCATGGAGTGGATCGACGGCAACATCGGTTCCAAGGTCACCATGAAGTACCCGGCCGTCTACCTGATGGGCGAGCACGCCAAGGGCGAGACCCTGTCCATCGCCTTCGCGGGCGAGGGCCAGCACCAGGACGCCGGCTCCAAGATGGTCCACATGGCGCCGAACACCTCCTCGAACATCGTCTCCAAGTCGGTGGCCCGGGGCGGCGGCCGCACCTCGTACCGCGGCCTTGTCGAGATCGGCGAGGGCGCCGCGGGTTCCAAGAGCAACGTCCTCTGCGACGCCCTGCTCGTGGACACCATCTCCCGCTCGGACACGTACCCCTACGTGGACGTCCGCGAGGACGACGTGACCATGGGCCACGAGGCCACCGTCTCCAAGGTCTCCGACGACCAGCTCTTCTACCTGATGCAGCGCGGGCTCACCGAGTTCGAGGCCATGGCGATGATCGTCCGCGGCTTCGTCGAGCCGATCGCCAAGGAGCTGCCGATGGAGTACGCGCTGGAGCTCAACCGGCTGATCGAGCTGCAGATGGAGGGCTCGGTCGGCTGACCCAGCCGACCCGGCCGGTCCGCCGGCCGCCCGCCCGCCCGCAGCACAGCGACGATTCTTAGACGCAGGAAGAGAGCAAGACGACAGCCATGGCTGAGGCTCAGAACATTCCGGCCGGTTCGACGACCGCCGGCGCGATCGCGGTGGCCGCAGAGTCCACCGTCGCCACCCGGATGAGCGCGCCCCCGTCCTTCGACGTGGCCGACTTCCCCGTGCCCCACGGCCGCGAGGAGGAGTGGCGCTTCACCCCGCTGGAGCGCCTGCGCGGCCTGCACGACGGCACCGCCGTCGCCAACGGCACCATGAAGGCCCAGATCGACGCCCCCGACGAGGTCACCGTCGAGTCCGTGGACCGCGGTGACGAGCGCATCGGCAAGGCCGGCACGCCGGTGGACCGGGTCGCCGCCCAGGCGTTCTCGTCCTTCGCCAAGGCCACGGTCGTCACCGTGCCCAAGGAGACCGTGCTCGCCGAGCCGATCCGCGTCGCCCTGCACGGCGAGGGCGGCACGACCTTCGGCCACACCGTCTTCGACATCAAGCCCTTCGCCGAAGCGATCATCGTGATCGACCACACCGGCGACGGCGTCCGCGCCGCCAACGTCGACATCCTCGTCGGCGACGGCGCCAAGGTCACCTTCGTGTCCGTGCAGGACTGGGACGACACCGCCGTCCACACCTCCCAGCACAACGCGCTCATCGGCCGCGACGCCACCTTCAAGTCCGTCGTGGTCACCTTTGGCGGCGACCTGGTCCGCCTCCACCCCCGGGTCAGCTACGCCGGCCCCGGCGGCGAGGCGGAGCTCCTCGGCGTGTACTTCACCGACGCCGGGCAGCACCAGGAGCACCGCCTCCTGGTCACCCACGACGCCCCGCACTGCAAGTCCAACGTGGTCTACAAGGGCGCGCTCCAGGGCGACGCCGCCCACGCCGTGTGGATCGGTGACGTCCTCATCGAGAAGACCGCCGAGGGCACCGACACCTACGAGATGAACCGCAACCTCGTCCTCACCGACGGCGCGCGGGTCGACTCGGTCCCCAACCTGGAGATCGAGACCGGCGAGATCGTCGGCGCCGGCCACGCCTCCGCCACCGGCCGCTTCGACGACGAGCAGCTGTTCTACCTCCGCTCCCGCGGCATCCCGGCCGACGAGGCCCGTCGCCTGGTCGTCCGCGGCTTCTTCGCCGAGCTCGTCCAGCAGATCGGCGTGGACGACATCGAAGAGCGGCTGATCGCCAAGATCGAGGCCGAGCTGGAAGCGTCCGTCTGATGACGTACCTGAAGGCATGCGAGCTGAGCGAGCTGGGCGAGGACACCCCCAAGCGGGTGGAGATCGACGGCACGCCGGTGTCCCTCGTCTCCACCGAGGGAGAGGTGTTCGCGATCCACGACATCTGCTCGCACGCGAACGTCTCCCTCTCGGAGGGCGAGGTCGAGGACTGCCAGATCGAGTGCTGGCTGCACGGCTCCGCCTTCGACCTGCGCACCGGCAAGCCCTCCGGCCTGCCGGCCACGCGCCCCGTCCCCGTTTACCCCGTAAAGATCGAAGGAGGCAGCGTTCTCGTGGACGTCAGCGCCTCCCTCACCCAGGAGTCCTGAGGCACCCATGGCTACGCTTGAAATCAACGACCTGCGCGTCTCCGTCGAGACGGAGAGCGGCTCCCGCGAGATCCTCAAGGGCGTCGACCTCACCGTCAAGCAGGGCGAGACGCACGCCATCATGGGCCCCAACGGCTCGGGCAAGTCCACCCTCGCCTACTCCCTGGCCGGGCACCCGAAGTACACCATCACCGGTGGCACCGTGACCCTGGACGGCGAGGACGTGCTGGAGATGGAGGTCGACGAGCGCGCCCGCGCCGGCGTCTTCCTCGCCATGCAGTACCCGGTCGAGGTCCCCGGCGTCTCGGTCTCCAACTTCCTGCGCACCTCCGCCACCGCCGTCCGCGGCGAGGCCCCCAAGCTGCGCACCTGGGTCAAGGAGGTCAAGGAGGCCATGGAGCGGCTGTCCATGGACCCCTCCTTCGCCGAGCGCAACGTCAACGAGGGCTTCTCCGGCGGTGAGAAGAAGCGCCACGAGATCCTCCAGCTGGAGCTCCTCAAGCCGAAGATCGCGATCCTCGACGAGACCGACTCCGGCCTCGACGTCGACGCCCTGCGCATCGTCTCCGAGGGCGTCAACCGCGTCCGCGAGACCGGTGAGGTCGGGACCCTGCTGATCACCCACTACACGCGCATCCTGCGCTACATCAAGCCCGACTTCGTGCACGTGTTCGCGAACGGCCGCATCGCCGAGTCCGGCGGCGCCGAGCTCGCCGACCAGCTCGAGGCCGAGGGCTACGACAAGTACGTGAAGGGTGGCACGACCGCGTGACGCAGCTGCCTGGCCTCCTCGACATCGAGGCGATCCGCAAGGACTTCCCCCTGCTGGATCGTGTGGTCCACGACGGGAAGAAGATCGTTTACCTGGATTCCGCGGCGACCTCGCAGAAGCCCCGCCAGGTCCTCGACGCGCTGAACGAGTACTACGAGCGGCACAACGCCAACGTGCACCGCGGCGTGTACCTGGTCGCCGAGGAGGCCACGGCACTGTACGAGGGCGCCCGCGACAAGGTGGCCGCCTTCATCAACGCGCCGAGCCGCGACGAGGTGATCTTCACCAAGAACGCCTCGGAGTCGCTCAACCTGGTCGCCAACATGCTGGGCTGGGCCGACGAGCCCTACCGCGTGGACCACGAGACCGAGATCGCCATCACCGAGATGGAGCACCACTCCAACATCGTGCCGTGGCAGCTGCTCTCGCAGCGCACCGGCGCGAAGCTGAAGTGGTTCGGTCTCACCGACGACGGCCGCCTGGACCTGTCGAACATCGAAGAGGTCATCACCGAGAAGACGAAGATCGTCTCCTTCGCGCTGGTCTCCAACCTGCTCGGCACCGTCAACCCGGTCGAGACCATCGTGCGCCGCGCCCAGGAGGTCGGCGCGCTGGTCCTGATCGACGCTTCCCAGGCCGCCCCGCACATGCCGCTGGACGTGCAGGCCCTCGGCGCCGACTTCGTGGCCTTCACCGGCCACAAGATGTGCGGCCCGACCGGCATCGGCGTCCTGTGGGGACGGCAGGAGCTCCTGGAGGACCTGCCGCCCTTCCTCGGTGGCGGCGAGATGATCGAGACCGTCTCGATGCACTCCTCCACCTACGCCCCGGCGCCCCACAAGTTCGAGGCCGGTACGCCCCCGATCGCCCAGGCCGTCGGCCTCGGCGCGGCCGTGGACTACCTCACCTCGATCGGCATGGAGAAGATCGCCGCCCACGAGCACGCGATCACGGAGTACGCCCTCAAGCGGCTCCAGGAGGTCCCCGACCTGCGGATCATCGGCCCCACCACGGCCGAGGACCGGGGCGCGGCGCTCTCCTTCGTGCTGGGCGACATCCACCCCCACGACGTGGGCCAGGTCCTCGACGAGCAGGGCATCGCGGTCCGCGTGGGACACCACTGCGCGCGCCCGGTCTGCCTCCGCTACGGAATTCCCGCGACCACCCGGGCGTCGTTCTATCTGTACTCCTCTCCGGCCGAGGTCGACGCACTCGTCGACGGGCTGGAGCACGTACGGAACTTCTTCGGATAAGAGGGCGACGAGGGCCGCTGTGAAGCTGGATTCGATGTACCAGGAACTGATCCTGGACCACTACAAGCACCCCCACGGCCGTGGCCTGCGCGAGGGCGACGCCGAGGTGCACCACGTCAACCCGACGTGCGGCGACGAGATCACGCTGCGCGTGAAGTACGAGGGCGACACGCTCACGGACGTCTCGTACGAGGGCCAGGGCTGCTCCATCAGCCAGGCCAGCGCTTCCGTGCTGAACGAGATCATGGTCGGCAAGGAGCTCGCCGAGGCGCAGAAGATCCAGGAGGCGTTCCTGGAGCTGATGCAGTCCAAGGGCAAGATCGAACCGGACGAGGCGATGGAAGAGGTGCTGGAGGACGCCGTGGCCTTCGCCGGCGTCTCCAAGTACCCGGCCCGCGTCAAGTGCGCCCTCCTCAGCTGGATGGCCTGGAAGGACGCGACCGCCCAGGTGATGGGCGACGCGGAGAGGAAGACCGCATGACCGAGAACGCAACGCCCGAGGCGCCGGTGGCCGAGTCCGCCGAGGCCGCCGCCGCGGAGACGCCGGCCGCGGTCGAGGCCGCGGCCCCGCAGGCCGGGCTCAAGCCCGCCAGCGAGGAGGAGGTCCGCGAGGCCCTCTACGACGTGGTCGACCCCGAGCTGGGCATCGACGTGGTCAACCTGGGCCTGATCTACGGCATCCACATCGACGACGCCAACATCGCCACCCTCGACATGACCCTGACCTCGGCGGCCTGCCCGCTGACGGACGTCATCGAGGACCAGGCGAAGTCCGCCACCGAGGGCATCGTCAACGAGCTCCGGATCAACTGGGTCTGGATGCCCCCGTGGGGTCCCGACAAGATCACCGACGACGGCCGCGAGCAGCTCCGCGCCCTGGGCTTCAACGTCTGAGGCCCGCCCGTCCCACCCGAAGGCCCCCGGCATCCGCTGCCGGGGGCCTTCGGCGTGTCCTGTTCGCCCGGCGTACCCGTGGTGGCCCCCGGCCGTTCGTCCGCGGACCGGAGCCTGCTCCTCGGCGTCAGGACGTCATGCGGATGCGAGAAAGGCTTCACCGTGCAGCTTCACATGTCACAGATCACCCGGCGGACCGCCCTGGTGGCGGGTGCCGCCGCGCTGGCCACCACGGCGGCGCTGGTCCCGGCGCGGGCGGCCTCGTACGGCACTCCGACGCTCTCGCTGTCGGCGGGGTACCTGAGCGGGGCCGTGGGCGCCGTGGGGGACCCGGTGGTGGACGTGACCGTGGCGCAGAGCGGGGCCGACGCCTCCGCGCTCACCGTCTCCGTGACGGCGAGCAGCAAGAGCTCCGTGGCCGGCACCGGGGACGTGACCGTCACCGGTGCCGGGGCGGTCCGCCGGCTCGCGGTCGCCGCCCGCGGCAAGGGGTACACCACCCTGACCGTGAAGGTGGCCGGGCTCGGCGGCAAGAGCGCGACGAAGACCCTCTCCTACGCGGCCTCCGGGGCCGTGCGGGACCCGGCCGGGACCCGCTACCTGACCGGCTCCTCCGACGCCTCCGCCGCCGTGGACCTGGGCGGCGGTTTCGCGGTGGTCGCGGACGACGAGTCCAACGTGCTGCGGCTGTACGACCGGTCCCGCTCCGGTGCCCCCGTGCGCACCTGGGACTTCGGCTCCCAGCTCGGGGTGAGCAAGGAGGTGGACATCGAGGGCGCGGCCCGGGTCGGCGACACGATCTACTGGACCGGCTCCCTGGGGAACAACAAGGACGGCGAGTACAAGGCCCCCCGCAACACCGTCTTCACCACGAAGGTGACCGGTTCCGGGGCCTCCGCCCAGCTGAGCTTCGGCGGCGCCTACAAGAAGCTCCGGGAGGACCTGGTCGCCTGGGACGAGGCCCACGCGAACCGGTACGGCTTCGCCGCCGCCACCGCGGCCGGCCAGGTGCCCAAGCAGATCGACGGGTTCAACGTGGAGGGTCTGGAGTTCGCCCCCGGTTCCACCACCACCGCCTACCTGGGCTTCCGGGCCCCCCTCGCGCCCGCCGTCCCGGGCGGCAAGGCGCTGCTGGTGCCGGTCACCAACATCGACCGGGTGCTCGCCGCCGGGGCGAAGCCGGTGTTCGGCACCGCGGTGGAGCTGGACCTCGGCGGGCTGTCCGTCCGGGACCTCCGCCGCAACGACGCCGGGCAGTACCTGGTGCTCGCCGGCTCCTGGGCCGCCGACGACAACAGCGACCCCTACGCGCTCTACTCCTGGGACGGGGTCCCGGGGCACGCCCCGGTGAAGCGGGCCGACCTGCCGACCACCGACCCGGGCGGCTGGGAGGCCGTGGTCGACGTCCCTGACCTGACGCAGCCGGGCGCACGCGTGCAGCTGGTCACGGACAACGGATCGGCGGACCTGTACGGGGACGGCACGGAGGCCAAGGACCTGGCGCGGCCGGAGTTCAAGAAGTCCCGCGCGGCCTGGTTCACCCTGGGGTCCTGACCGCGCCGCGGCCCCGACCGGACGCCCCGACCCTCGGGGGTCCGGGCCGGGGCCGGCGCGGTCTCAGCCCGCGGGCGGGCCGGCGGGGTCCTGGGGTCCGGAGGGGACGGGCGGGCCGGACGGGCCGGCGGGGTCCTTGCCCAGGTCCACCGGGGCGGCCGCGGGTCGCGGCACGGCCGCGTCCCGCGGATCGGCCGGGACCGCCGGTGCGCCCGTACCGGGCGGCGGACCGTAGGGGGCGCCCGGGCCCGGCGGGGGAGCGTAGACGGCGCCAGGCGGGGGCCCGTACGCGGGGGGAGCGGGCGGCACGTACCCGGGGAGCAGGGCCGAGGCCAGGTCCTCCCGGCGCAGCCGCTGGTCCACGTAGAGCAGGCCCGTGACCAGCTGCATGTAGCCGATCTGGAAGATCTGGCTCACCACCATGCCGACCAGCAGGAAGGCCGCGTACACGAACATCCCGATGACCAGGCCCAGGACGGAGCCGCCGTCGGCTTCGGCGCTCAGGCTGGTCGGGATCAGGCTGAGGACCCCGGCGATGGCGAAGGGCATCTGGATGACGTACCCGACGGCCCCGGCGATGAGGCCGCCGACCAGGGCGATGCCGAAGGTCCGCCACCAGTCCCCGCGGACCAGGTGCGCGGACCGGCGCAGCGCGCGGACCGGGCCGAGGTTCTCGCAGACGGCGACCGCGGGGGCGAGCAGCAGGCGGACGCCGATCCAGACGCACGCGGGCAGCGCGGCGAGGAAGAGCAGCGGGGCCAGCAGGACCAGGTCCCGGCCGCTGCCGGTCGAGGACTCCGCCGCGATCGCGGCCACCAGCACGGCCAGGCCGGGGAGCAGCGGCACCGCGACGACCAGCATCGTGAGCAGGTACGTGCCCAGGACGGAGGGGAGGCGGGACCAGGAGCGGCGCCAGAGCGCGCCGAAGGTCAGCGGGCGGCCGGTGACCGCCTCCTGGACCACCGCCGTGGCGGCGGTGGCGATGAGCAGCATGCAGAGGAACTCCGTCACGAGGACGAAGATCCCCAGCGGGATGCTCCAGGCCAGGATCGGGGCCAGGTGCCGCTCGGGGACCTCGGAGCCCTCCGGGAGCGAGACCAAGGCGCTGACGTCCTGGTGCACGAAGGCGTAGCCCAGGCCGGCGAGCAGCGCCGTGACGGCCGTGATCAGGCCCTGGAAGGCCAGGGCCACGCCGAGCAGCGGCTTCCAGTAGCGGCCGAAGGCGGAGAAGGAGCCGCCGATCACGTCGCCGAGGGTCAGCGGCCGCAGGGGCACGACCCCCGGCTGCGGCGGCGGGGGCGGCATCCAGCCGCCGCCCCATGGCTGTGGTCCCCACCCCGTGTGCTGCGTCATCGTCCGCTCCGTGCCGTTCCGTCCCCTGGGGGCCGTCGAGGCCCCCGCCACGGTAACCCGACGCTCCGGCAAAGTGGCACCCGCCTGCGCGAACACCGTTGTGTACGCGGGTACACAACGATGTGTACGCTGGTACACATGCCCTACCTCCTGCTCGCCGCGGCCATCGTCGCGGAAGTCGCCGGCACCACCGCCATGAAGTTCAGCGAGGGCTTCACCCGGCTGTGGCCCTCCCTCGGCGTGGTCCTCGGCTACCTGGTGGCCTTCACGCTGCTCGCGCAGACCCTCAAGTCCATGGAGGTGGGCACCGCCTACGCGATCTGGGCCGGGGTCGGCACCGCCGCCATCGCGGCCATCGGCATGCTCTTCCTCGGCGAGACCGCCTCCGCGGCCAAACTCGCCGGGATCGTGCTGGTCATCGCCGGGGTGGTCCTGCTGAACCTGGGCGGCTCCCACTGATGCCCGGGTCCAACCGCCGCCACGACCCCGACCGCCGGGACCGGATCATCGACGCCGCCCTTCGCGTCGTCCGGGAGCGCGGGATCGCGGGGCTGACCCACCGCACCGCCGCCGCGGCGGCCGACGTGCCGCTCGGTTCCACCACCTACCACTTCGCCACCCTGGACGACCTGCTCGTGGCAGCCCTGCGCCGGGCCGACGAGTCCCACGCGGCACGCGCCGTCTTCTCCGCCCGCACCACCGGACCGCCGCCCCCCGACGAGGACCTGGCCGCCGGACTTGCCCGGCTGCTGGGGGAGTGGCTGTCCGGAGACCGGGCCGGGGTGGAGCTGGAGTACGAGCTCTACCTCGCGGCCCTGCGCCGACCGGCCCTGCGCCCGGTGGCCGCCGAATGGTACGGGGCCGTCACCGCCGCCCTCGCCGAGCGCACCGACCCGCGCACCGCCCGCGCCCTCGTGGCGGCCATGGACGGGATCTGCCTCCGGGTGCTGCTGACGGGGGCCCCGTACGAGGAGGAGGACGCGCGTCAGGCGCTGGCGCGGCTGCTGCCCCGGGGCTGAGGCTCAGGCCCCGGGGTCGGTGCCGTCACCGCCCGGGGCGCGGCCGGCTTCCGGAGCCTCGGCGGCCGTCCGCCGGTCCCGCTCGGTCGCCGCGCGGACCGCTTCGAGGGCGGCCGTGAGGGAGCCGGGGATGTCGGGGATCGGGTAGAGGACCTCGCGGACCAGGCGGTCCCGGTCCAGTACGAGGGTCAGTCGCTTCAGGCGGCTCACCCCCGCCGCCCGGAAGGTCGGCAGCCGCAGGGCCGCGGTCAGGGCCTGCTCCGCGTCGGAGAGGAGCGGGAAGCCCAACCCCTCGGCGGCCGCGAACTCCCGCTGCTCGTCCGGCCGCTGGGTGGACACCCCGACCACCGCGGCCCCCGCGGCGGTGAACTCCGCCAACCGGTCCCGGTACCCGCAGGACTCCAGGGTGCAGCCCCGGGCCCCCGGGAGCGCGGCCCAGCCGGGCGGGTAGGACTCGGCGCGGGCGTAGGCCCCGGGGAAGCAGTACAGGACGGTGTACGGCAGCTCCGCCGACACCGGATCGACGACCGTCCCGTCCGTGCCGGGCAGCAGCAGCTCCGGCAGCCGGGTCCCGCGCAGCCCGTGCACCCGACCCGCCTCGCGGGAGGCGGAGTCGGCGGTCGCGGAGGTCTCGCCCTCGCCGAGGACCCAGGTGTCGCCCCAGTCCTGGAGGGCCACCAGCACGGGCAGCAGGGCGCGGCCCCGCGGGGTGAGCCGGTACGCGTGCCGCACCGGCCGCTCCTGGTACGGCTCGCGGCTGAGCACCCCGGCGTCCACCAGCATCCGCAGCCGCTCGGCCAGCACCTTCCGGGAGAGGCCCAACTCCCTCTGGAACTCCTCGAAGCGGCTCAGTCCGCGGGCCGCGTCCCGGACCACGAGGAGGGTCCACCAGTCGCCGACGACGTCCAGCGCCTGCGCGATGGCGCAGTCGGCGTCGCCCAGGCTCGTGCGCTGGGCCATCGGGGCTCCGTTCGCGGGAGGTCGTACGAGGGGGAGGGGGTGGAGGGTGTTGTCCCGAGGCTGCCATGCTGACATAGTGAGTTCCCAAAAGGAACTGACTCGGTGCGGGGGCGGCATGACGGGGGACGGCGCGCGGGGCGCGACGGGCGGGGCGGCGGGACCGGCGCGACCGGCGGGTGGAGCCGCGGGCGGCGGGGGAGCGGAGCCCGCGGACGGGGGTCCGGCGGAGACCGGGACGGGCGGCCCCCTCCAGGGCCTGCGGGAGGTGCCCCGACCGGTCCGGCTCCTCGCCGCCGGCACCTTCGTCGGCGCGGTGGTCGGCTTCACCTTCGTCTTCGTCTTCGTGTACCTCACCGGGCCGCGCGGCCTGGGCGCCGCCGCCGCCGGACTCCTCACCGGCGTCGGTGGCGTGGGTCTGGTCGCGGGCAACTTCACCGGCGGCTGGTTCGGGGACCGCCACGGCCACCGCCGGGTGCTGCTGATCGCCTCGGCCGCCGGCGGCACTCTGATGCTGACGCTCCCGCTGCTCCCGACCCCGCTCCTCTGGCTCGCCCTCCCGCTCGTGCAGTACGCCGCCGGGGTGTCCGCGCCGCGAACTCCGCCCTGATCGCGGTGATGGTCCCGGAGGGGGCCCGCCGCCAGTCCTACGCGGTGATCCGCTGCGCGGCCAACGGCGGCTTCACCCTCGGCCCTCCGCTCGGGGCCCTCCTCGCCACGGCCGTCTCCTACGACTGGATCTTCGTCGCGGACGGCATCGGCACCCTGTTCCTCGCCGTCTGGACCGCCCGGGTCGTCCCGGCCCGGGCGGCGGCGCGGCGGGCCGCGGCCCCGGACGGGGGTCGGGGCCGCGGCATCCTCCGCGAACTGCGGGCCCGGCCCGCCCTGCTCGTCCTCTTCGCCGCGATCCTGATCACCGACGTGGTCTACCGGCAGCAGTACTACACGCTCCCCGTCCACCTCGCCGAACAGGGCCTGGGCACCCGGGCCTACGGCCTCCTCGTCGCCGTCAACGGCGGGGTGATCCTGCTCCTCGAACTGCCCCTGGCCCTCGCCCTGCGCCGGCACCCGGCGCTCCGGGTCATCGGCACGGGACTGGTCCTGGTCGGCGCGGGGTACGCCGCCCTGCTGCTGGGCGGCGGGGTCCTCCCCGCGGTCCTGATGATGGTGCTGCTCTCCCTCGGCGAGATCCTCTACAAGACCACCGCCACCGCGTACGTGGCCGACGAGTCCCCCGCGCACGCCGTGGGCCGCTTCCAGAGCCTGTACGCCGGGGTGTCCGTCAGCGGGGTCGTCCTCGGACCGCCCCTGGGCGGCGCCCTCTACGGGGCGGCCCCCGGACTGCTGTGGCCGGCGTGCGCCCTGCTCGCGGCCGGGGCCGGGGCGGCCGTGCTGCTCACCGGGTCCCCGCCGGCGGCACGGCCGCCCCGGCGGGCGGCGGGACCGGCCCGTGAGACCGGTTCGCCCACGAAGGCCCTCGCCGGTTAGGTTTCGGGCATGACTACGCGTACCACCGGCGCCGTCGCCGCCGGACTTGCCACCCTCACCTCCGACGGCACCGTCCTCGACACCTGGTTCCCGGCCCCCGAGCTGACCGCGGAGCCGGGCCCGGCGGGCACCGAGCGCCTCACCGCCGAGCAGGCCGTGGAACTCCTCGGCGCGGGCGCGGCCAAGGCCGTCCGCACCGACGCCGTCCGCGGCGTCGAGGTCGTCGCGGTCCGCACCGTGATCGCCTCCCTGGACGACAAGCCGCTGGACGCCCACGACGCCTACCTGCGCCTGCACCTGCTCAGCCACCGGCTGGTCAAGCCGCACGGCCAGAACCTCGACGGGGTGTTCGGCCTCCTCGCGAACGTGGCCTGGACCTCGCTGGGCCCGGTCGCCGTGGACCAGGTCGAGACCGTCCGCCTCAACGCCCGCGCCGAGGGCCTGCACCTCCAGGTCACCTCGATCGACAAGTTCCCGCGGATGACCGACTACGTCGCCCCCAAGGGCGTCCGGATCGCCGACGCCGACCGGGTCCGCCTCGGCGCCCACCTGGCCGAGGGCACCACGGTCATGCACGAGGGCTTCGTCAACTTCAACGCGGGCACCCTCGGCACTTCCATGGTCGAGGGCCGGATCTCCGCGGGCGTCGTCGTCGGCGACGGCTCCGACATCGGCGGCGGCGCCTCCACCATGGGCACCCTCTCCGGCGGCGGCAAGCAGATCATCTCGATCGGCGAGCGCTGCCTGCTCGGCGCCGAGTCCGGCATCGGCATCGCCCTCGGTGACGAGTGCATCGTCGAGGCCGGCCTGTACGTCACCGCCGGCACCCGGATCACCCTGCCCGACGGCCAGATCGTCAAGGCCCTGGAGCTGTCCGGCGCGAGCAACATCCTGTTCCGCCGCAACTCCACCACCGGCGCCGTCGAGGCCCGCCCGAACAACGCGGTCTGGGGCGGCCTGAACGAGGTCCTGCACAGCCACAACTGACCCCACCGCCGGGCCCGTTCCACCGGACCGGCCCCGCACGACACCCCTCCCGGCCCCGGCCGCGGGGGGTGTCGTCGTTCCCGGGCACGGGCGCGGGCGCGGTGGGCTCAGGGGGTGGGGCGGGTGGCGAGGCGGTGGGCGGCGGCCAGGAGGGCGGCGCGGTCGGCGGGGGCGGGCGGGACCGGCCCCCCGGGCCCGTCCAGGCAACTGCGGCGGAACCGGCGGAACAGCTCCACTTCCGGATCGCCCACGGAGCCCCCGGGCACCGGCCCGCCGCCGATCAGCCTCAGGCCCTCCCGCAGCCCGATCCGGCGGGTGGCCACCAGCTCCCCGTACCAGCGCAGGGCCGAGGCCAGGGCGGCCTCCCGCTGGGCCGGGGTCACCGGCAGCAGGTCCAGCTCCCGCACCACCGTCCCGAACAGCCCCCACGGATCGGCGTGGCCCGCGGCCAGTCGCCACAGGGCGGGGGAGTCGAGGCCGACGAGCATCGCGTCGAGGGCGGCCTCCACCAGCTCCTCCGGGCACCCCGACGAAGACTCCCCGGATTCACCGGATTCACCGGATTCACCGGATCCCCCGGATTCACCGCATGCGACGGATTCCGCGGAGCGGGCCGCGGCCAGCAGGCGCAGTCGGCCCAGGGCCACGTCGGCGGGGGTGCCGCGCTCACCGGCGGGCAGGGCGGGCAGCGCCGGGACCGGGCGGGGCCGGGGCACGGGGCCCCCGGGGGCGTCGCCATCGGTCATCGGCTCGGATTCCCGCCGGGTGCGTTCGCGAAGGCCGGCAGGTCAGTTCTGCGGGAGGGACCGGACGAGACCGGCGAAGGCCCGCTCCTCCTCCTCGGTCAGCTGCACGCTCTCCATGGGGTGGCCGGCCGCGCCGCGCTGTCCGGGGATCGCCGCCAGGCCCTCGTAGGCACCCGGTTCCGGGTGGTGGAAGCGGCTGTCCCAGAGCATGTGGCCCAGACCGATCACCCAGACCAGGGCCGCCACCAGCAGGACGGCCAGGCCGATTTCCTGAGCGAGCGAGACGGAGGGGAACACGCGGCCTCCCAAGGACGAGCGCGGGCGGGTGCGAGCGCAAACGGGTCGTGCGGTGCCACTCAACACCACATCCGGGGCGAAACGCCGGGCAGTGTGGCGAGGATCACGCCAGGGTCGAAAGTCCCGAGTTGTCCCGGAGTGGTCCCGGGGTGGGCGGGGAGCGGTCGGCGCGGTGTCCCGGAGGGGCCCGGACGCACGGGAGCGCCCCGGCCGGGACCCGAAGGAGCTCCAGGTGGTGCCGTACGCCGTGCACCCGAGCCCCGGGAAGCTCGCCCACTACGCCGA
>NZ_JBEOSD010000042.1:0-54793 GCF_040302735.1 Streptomyces sp. NPDC097619
CTCGGTGTGGTCGGCGGAGGACAGCGACAGCAGGCCGACCTCCTCGAAACCGGTGGCCTTCAGGCCCTTCTCCAGGTACGGACCGGCCGGGTCTCCCCGTGACGGCGCGCCCCGCGGGCGACCGTAGAATCGGGGGATCATGGCCTACCTCGACCACGCCGCGACCACTCCGATGCTCCCGGAGGCCGCCGAGGCGATGACCGCCCAGTTCGCCGCCACCGGCAACGCCTCCTCCCTCCACGCCGCCGGGCGCCGCGCCCGCCGCACCGTGGAAGAGGCCCGCGAGTCCCTCGCCGAGGCCGTCGGAGCCCGGCCCAGCGAGGTGGTGTTCACCGCGGGCGGCACCGAGTCCGACAATCTCGCCGTCAAGGGCCTGTACTGGTCCCGCCGCGACCGCGACCCGGCCCGCACCCGCGTCCTGGCCAGCCCCGTCGAGCACCACGCGGTCCTCGACGCCGTGCACTGGCTCGCCGAGCACGAGGGCGCCCGCGTCGAGTACCTCCCCGTGGACCGCTACGGCCGCGTCCACCCCGAGGCCTTCCGCGAGGCCGTCGAACGCGCCCCCGACGACGTGGCCCTGGCCACCGTGATGTGGGCCAACAACGAGATCGGCACCGTCATGCCGGTGGCCGAGCTGGCCGGCATCGCCCGCGAGCACGGCATCCCCCTGCACTCCGACGCCGTCCAGGCCCTCGGCCAGCTCGACGTGGACTTCGCGGCGAGCTCCCTCGCCGCCATGACCATCAGCGGCCACAAGGTCGGCGGCCCCTACGGCATCGGCGCCCTGCTGCTGGGCCGCGACCAGACCCCCGTGCCCGTGCTCCACGGCGGCGGCCAGGAGCGGCACGTCCGCTCCGGCACCCTCGACGTGCCCGCCATCGCCGCCTTCGCGGTGGCCGCCCGGATCGCCGTCGAGCGCCGGGAGTCCTTCGCCGCCGAGATCGGCGCCCTGCGCGACGAACTCGTGGCCGCCGTGCTCGCCGCGGTCCCCGACGCCGTGCTCGGCGGGGACCCGGGGGACCGGCTCCCGGCCAACGCCCACTTCAGCTTCCCCGGCTGCGAGGGCGACTCCCTGCTGCTCCTGCTGGACGCCCAGGGCATCGAGTGCTCCACCGGCTCCGCCTGCACCGCCGGCGTGGCCCAGCCCAGCCACGTCCTGCTGGCCACCGGCACCGACCCCGACCTCGCCCGCGGCACCCTCCGCTTCTCCCTCGGCCACACCTCCACCCGGGAGGACGTGGCCGCCCTGGCCGCCGCCATCGGTCCCGCCGTGGACCGGGCCCGCTCCGCCGGCCTCAGCTGACCTCCGGCCCCACCCCCTCCCCGCGGATCCGGTGGGGGCGGGCCGGTCTCAGGTCGCGGCGGGCGGGTTCCGGCGCAGCTCCGCCCGGATCAGGGCCAGGTACCGGTCCCAGTCCCAGTGCGGACCGGGGTCGGTGTGGTCGGCCCCGGGGACCTCGTGGTGCCCGATGAGGTGCCGGCGGTCCACGGGGATGTCGTACCGGCGGCACACGTCCGCGGCGAGCCGGGCCGAGGCCGCGTACATGGCCCCGGTGAAGTCCCGCGGCCGGTCCACGAAGCCCACGTGCTCGATGCCCACGCTGCGCTCGTTCATGGAGCGGTTGTTGGCGTGGAAGGCCACGTCCAGCTCCCGCACCATCTGCTCCACGTGGCCGTCCCCGCGCACGATGTAGTGCGCCGAGGCCCGGTGCCCGGGATCGCGGAAGGCGTCCACCGCCGAGGCGAAGCCGCCCTGCGTGACGTGCACCACGATCCGGTCCACCCGGTAGTCCCGCGGTCGGTCGGCCATCCGCCAGTTCGCCGAGGAGGCGGCCGTCCAGCGGGCCCCCTTGTGATCGAGCTCACCGGCCGTGCGCGGCGTGGTCACCCCCGGCAGCTTCCAGTACCCCCGGGACAGCTCGTCCCGCTGGGCCACCGCTATGCCCGCGAACACGCCCAGACCCGTGATCAGCACGGCCCTCCTGGCCGGACTGCGCTTCCCGCGGCCCACCGGCATCACCCCCGCTGAAGAGAACGCCCGTGCCCGTCGCACGGTTCCCCCCGTACTCTGGAGGGTGCCATGACTCAGAACCCGCAGCCGCGCCGCCCCCTCCGCGTCCTCGCCGCCATGTCGGGCGGTGTCGACTCCGCCGTCGCCGCCGCCCGCGCCGTCGAGGCCGGGCACGACGTGACCGGCGTCCACCTCGCCCTGTCCGCCAACCCGCAGTCCTTCCGGACCGGTGCCCGCGGATGCTGCACCATCGAGGACTCCCGCGACGCCCGCCGCGCCGCCGACGTGATCGGGATCCCCTTCTACTGCTGGGACCTCGCCGAGCGCTTCCGCGAGGACGTGGTCGAGGACTTCGTCGCCGAGTACGAGGCGGGCCGCACGCCCAACCCCTGCCTGCGCTGCAACGAGAAGATCAAGTTCGCGGCGCTGCTCGACAAGGCCCTCGCCCTCGGCTTCGACGCCGTGTGCACCGGCCACTACGCCACCGTGGTCCTCAACGAGGACGGCTCCCGCGAGCTGCACCGCGCCTCCGACATGGCCAAGGACCAGTCGTACGTCCTCGGCGTTCTCGACGAGCGGCAGCTGGCCCACGCCCTCTTCCCCCTCGGTGACACGATCACCACCAAGGAGGAGATCCGCGCCGAGGCCGAGCGCCGCGGCCTGGCCGTGGCGAAGAAGCCCGACAGCCACGACATCTGCTTCATCGCCGACGGGGACACCCAGGGCTTCCTCGCCAAGCGGCTCGGGAAGGCCGAGGGCGACATCGTGGACGAGACCGGTCGCAAGGTCGGCACCCACGAGGGCGCCTACGGGTTCACCATCGGCCAGCGCAAGGGCCTGCGGATCGGGCACCCCGCCGCCGACGGCAAGCCGCGCTACGTCCTCGACATCTCCCCGGTGGACAACACCGTCACCGTCGGCCCCGTCGCCGCCCTCGACGTCACCGGGCTCACCGCGATCCGCCCCCGCTGGTGCGGCAACCCGCCCGCCGACGGCCCCGCCGCGTACACCGCGCAGCTGCGCGCCCACGGCGGCGAGACCGAGGTCAGCGCCGAGCTGGTCGACGGCGAGCTGCGGGTCACCTTCACCGAGGCGGTCCGCGGGGTCGCGCCCGGCCAGGCCATCGTGCTGTACGACGGCACCCGCGTGGTCGGCTCCGCCACCATCGCCACCACCGTCCGGGCCACGGCCGGTTCCACCGCCGCGACC
Source organism: Streptomyces sp. NPDC097619 (assembly GCF_040302735.1). Lineage (NCBI taxonomy): Bacteria > Bacillati > Actinomycetota > Actinomycetes > Kitasatosporales > Streptomycetaceae > Streptomyces > Streptomyces sp. NPDC097619. The sequence continues at coordinate 3,221 of NZ_JBEOSD010000042.1, forward strand.
GTCTGACGGCCCCGGCCCCGGAGTCCCCTCCGCCCCCGTGGTCCGGACCGGCCGGTCCGGACCCGGGGTGTTCGAGCCTTATCAGGGGCGCGCTTCGGCCAACTCCCCGGACGCGCGGACGCGTCGCCGCAACACCTCGGACGTGTTCCCGTCACGTTCGCCCGAAGGGCCCGGTTCCCGCAGGCCGGAACGGGTGCGCAAAGGCGGTGCGGGCCGGACGAGAGCGGCCGTACGGGGACACGTGGAGTCAAAGATTCCTCAACTCCGCCCTTCGGACACACGGTTGAGCGGTCACCCCACCCGGGTGATACTGCCCGTCCCGGGGGACGATCTCCGTTCCCCGCGCGACGACCTCATCCGGGGGATGACTTGCGTAAAGGACTCAACAGGGCGGGGGCGGCCTCCGTGGCCGCGGCCGCCACGGTCGCGCTCGTGGCGGGGCTGACCTCCCCGTCGACGGCCGCCCCGCACGACTTCGGCTCCACCGCGGCCACGCCCGCCGGCGCGAGCGGCGCCCAGGGCCTCACCCGCGTCACCCTCGTCACCGGCGACCGGGTCGTGGTGGACGCCAAGGGCCGGGCCGTGGGCCTGGAGCCCGCGGCCGGCCGCCAGGGCATCCCGGTCTCCGTGCAGCGCCGGGACGGCCACACCAGCGTGGTCCCGCTCGACGCCCAGCGCCTCATAGCCGAGGGGCGGCTCGACGCCCGCCTCTTCGACGTCACCGAGCTCTCCAAGGAGGCGTACCGCGCCCGCGACGGCCGCCTCCAGCTGATCGTCGGCTACCAGGGAGCCGCCCCGGCCGCCCGCTCGGCGCTGCGCGCCGCGGACGACACCCGGATCGGCCGCACCTTCCCCTCCCTGGGCGCCGAGGCCGTCAGCGCCACCCCGAGCGGGGCCGCCGCCGTCTGGGAGGCCCTGACCGAGGGCGGCGGCGAACGCCGCACCCTGGCCGCGGGCATCGCCAAGGTCTGGCTGGACGGCATCCGCACCGCCAGCCTCGACAAGAGCACCAAGCAGATCGGCGCCGACAAGGCGTGGGCCGCCGGCTACACCGGCAAGGGCGTCAAGATCGCCGTCCTGGACACCGGTGTCGACGCCACCCACCCCGACCTGTCCACCCAGGTCGTCGCCGCCAAGAACTTCACCCCGGCCCCCGACGCGAAGGACCGCTTCGGGCACGGCACCCACGTGGCCTCGATCGCCGCGGGCACCGGAGCCAAGTCGGGCGGGAAGTTCAAGGGCGTCGCCCCGGGGGCCAAGCTCCTCAACGGCAAGGTCCTCGACGACAACGGCTCCGGGGACGACTCCGGCATCCTCGCGGGCATCGAGTGGGCCGTCGCGCAGGGCGCCGACATCGTCAACCTCAGCCTCGGCGGCCCCGACGGCCCGGACCTCGACGTCCTGGAGTCCGCCGTCAACAAGATCAGCGCCGACAAGGGCGTGCTCTTCGCCATCGCCGCCGGCAACAGCGGTCCCGGCGCGCGCTCCGTGGGCTCCCCGGGCAGCGCCGAAGCGGCCCTGACCGTCGGCGCCGTGGACGACAAGGACAAGCTCGCCGAGTTCTCCAGCCGCGGCCCCCGGATCGGCGACGGCGGCATCAAGCCCGACGTCACCGCCCCCGGCGTGGACACCACCGCGGCCGCCGCCCCCGGCAGCGTCATCGAGCGCGAGGTGGGCCAGAACCCGCCCGGCTACCTGACCATCTCCGGCACCTCCATGGCCACCCCGCACGTCGCGGGCGCCGCCGCCCTGCTCAAGCAGCAGCACCCGAGCTGGAAGGGCGCCCAGCTCAAGGGCGTGCTGACGGCCTCGACCAAGCCCGGCAAGTACACCGCCTTCGAGCAGGGCAGCGGCCGGATCGCCGTGGACAAGGCCATCAAGCAGACCCTGGTCGCCGACCCCGTCTCGCTCGGCTTCGGCGTCCAGCAGTGGCCGCACCAGGACGACAAGCCGGTCACCAAGAACCTGGTCTACCGCAACCTCGGCACCACCGCCGTCACCCTGGACCTCGCGGTCGCCGCGTACGGCCCCGACGGCAAGGCCGCACCGGCCGGCTTCTTCGGGCTCGGCAAGAAGAAGGTCACCGTCCCGGCGAAGGGCACCGCCAAGGTGCCGCTCACCGTGGACACCCGCCTCGGCGGCGACAGGAACGGCGCGTACAGCGGCTTCGTCACCGCGACCGGCGGCGGCCAGACCGTCCGCACCGCGGCCGCCGTGGACCGCGAGATCGAGTCCTACGACCTGACCCTGAAGTTCATCGGCGCCGACGGCAAGCCCTCGAAGTCGTACCGGGGCAGCGTCCTCGGCCTGAGCGGCGAAGCCCTCGGTACGAGCGCCGACGTCTACGGCACCCCCGGCGGCGCGACCCTGCGGGTCCCCAAGGGCGGCTACGTCCTCGACTCGGTGGTCATCCAGCCCGGCGCCCGCGAGGGCCAGGAGACCTACCACTGGATCAACCAGCCCAAGCTGACGGTCAACGGGAAGACCACGGTCACCGTGGACGCCCGGAAGACGAAGCCGGTCAAGGTCGCGATCCCCTCGAAGAAGGCCGTCTCCACCTTCGCCTCGCCCTCCTTCACCGTGATCTCCGGCGAGTACAGCGCGGGCTACGGCTGGTTCCTGGACTCGTACGAGAACTTCCGCACCGCCCACCTCGGCCCCGACTCCGCGAAGGGCACCCTCGTCCAGCAGTGGGACGCGCACTGGAAGGAAGGCGCGAACACCGAGTACCACGTGGTGCTCGGCGGCGCCGTCAAGCGCCTCGGCACCGGCTACCAGCGCACCGTGACCGCCGGAGACCTCGCCAAGGTCGCCTACCGTCAGGGCGCCCCCGCCGCGGGCAAGCAGGGCGGCGTGACCGCCTTCGGCTACCTGCCGGCCAACACCGGCGCCTCGGCCGTCACCAGCTACCGGAAGCTGCCCGTCACGACCACCCTCTACCTGTCCGACCTGGACGGGGTGAAGTGGGAGGGCTACTTCGAGCAGACCGGCGGCAAGGACGCCGACGGCTTCCCGATCACCGAGTCCCAGCACAACCTCCCGGCCCGCGCCTACCAGGGCGGCAAGAGCTACCACGAGGTCCTGAACACCGGCGTCTTCGGCCCCGCCCACGGCGGGGAGTACTCCCCCTTCCGCCTCGGCGACGAGATCGCCGGCGCCCTGCCCCTCTTCGCCGACGGCGCCGGGCGCGTCGGCTACTCGACCTACACCAAGGCCGAGACGGTGCTCTCCAGCGGCGGCACGGTCATCGACCGCAGCCCGACCCCGCTCGACGGCAGCGCGGTCTTCAAGGTGCCCGCCGCCGAGGCCGCCTACCACCTCGCCGTGACGGCCGAGCGCAGCACGAAGCAGTCCCGCGTCAGCACCCGGGTCGAGGCCGCCTGGGACTTCCGCTCCGGGCACGTCTCCGGGAACAAGCCCAAGCAGCTGCCGCTCTCCGTGGTCCGCTTCACCCCGAAGCTGGACGACGACAGCCGCGTCAAGGCGGGCACCGAGCTGACCGTGCCCGTCACCGTCCAGGGCCCGGCCGCCGGCAAGGGGCTCAAGTCCCTGAAGGCGTACGTCTCCTTCGACGGCGGCGCCACCTGGAAGGTCCTGACCGTCAAGAACGGCAAGGCCGTGGTGAAGAGCCCGGCCGCCGGGAAGTCGGTCTCCTTCCGCGGCGTGGTCCGGGACACCAAGGGCAACACCTCCGAGGTCCGCGTGATCCGCGCCTACCTCGCCAAGTGACCCCCACCCGATGACCCGCGCCGGTCACCCGCCCCCGTCACCGGGACCGGGTGGCCGGAAGCGGTGAACGGCAGGACGACGGCCCGTCGGAGCACCCGCTCCGACGGGCCGTACCCGTTCCCCGGACGGGGCGTACGGGGCGGGGCCCGACGGGTGCGAGCATGGGGGCATGGCCACACACCTGATCACCGGCGCCGGATCCGGCATCGGCGCCGCCGTCGCCGCCCGCCTGCACGCCCGCGGCGACGAGCTCGTCCTGCTCGCCCGCGACGCCGCCCGCGGCAAGGAGCTCACCGCCCGCTTCCCCGGCTCCCGGGCCCTGGTCGCCGACCTCGCCGACCCCGACCGGATCTCCTGGGCCTTCTCCCACCAGGCCCTCCCGGACCGGCTGGACTCCCTGGTGCACGTCGCCGGGATCGTGGACCTCGGACCCGTTGCCGAGCTGCGCCCCAAGACCTGGCACCAGCAGCTCAACGTGAACCTGATCGCCCCCGCCGAGATCACCCGGCTGCTGCTGCCCTCGCTGCGCGCCGCCCGCGGCCAGGTGGTCCTCGTCAACTCCGGCGCCGGGCTCACCGCCCACGCCGAATGGGGCGCCTACGCCGCCTCCAAGCACGGTCTGAAGGCCCTCGCGGACTCCCTGCGCCACGAGGAGAAGCCGAACGGGGTCCGCGTCACCTCGGTCTACCCGGGCCGCACCGCCACCCCGATGCAGGCCAAGGTCCACTCCCAGGAGGGCCGCGACTACGACCCGGCCGCCTGGATCGACCCGGAGTCCGTGGCCACCACCATCGTGATGGCCCTGGACCTGCCCCGCGACGCCGAGGTCAACGACCTCACCGTACGGCCGGGGCGCTGACCGGCATGACCACCACCGCCACCGGCGTCGGCTCCCTCCCCGGCGGGGACGCCCGCGAGGCCGCCAAGACCGTCACCGGAACCTTCGAGGACCTGCCGTACCTGCCCGAACTGCCCGGCCGCGGCCCCGGCGCCGACATGATCGGCCGCTCCCTGGGGCTGCTCGCGGACCTGTACGCGCACGTGGAGCCCAGCGGCTGGCGGATCAGCGACCGGCCCGGCCGCGACACCCGCCGGGCCCGCTCCTGGCTCGGCGAGGACCTCGACGCCCTGGAGGAGTTCACCCAGGACTACCGGGGGCGCCTCAAGGTGCAGGCCGTGGGTCCGTGGACGCTGGCCGCCGCCCTGGAGCTGCACGCCGGCGAAGCCTTCCTCCAGGACCCCGGCGCCTGCCGCGACCTGGCTGGATCCCTGGCCGAGGGACTGCGCGGGCACCTCGCCGAGGTCCGCAAGCGGATCCCCGGCGCCGAGGTGGTCCTCCAGTTCGACGAGCCCTCCCTGACGGCCGTCCTCAGCGGCCGGGTCCGCTCCGCCAGCGGCTACCGCACCTACCGCGCGGTGGACCGGCAGGTCGTGGAGCAGACCCTGCGCGAGCTCTTCGCCGTCACCGACGGCGAGGTCCTCGTGCACTCCTGCGCCCCCGGGGTGCCCTTCGGGCTGCTCCGCCGGGCCGGCGCCGCGGGGGTCTCCTTCGACTTCTCCTTGCTCACGGAGCGCGATGACGACGCCCTCGGGGAGGCCGTCGAGGCCGGCCTGAAACTCTTCACCGGAGTGGTGCCCGGCACCGACGGCCCGCTGTCCGACCCGGGCGGTAGCGTCATGGGGGTCAGGAAGCTCTGGCGCAGGTTGGGCCTGTCGCCGCGGACCCTCGCCGAGTCCGTGGTGGTCACCCCGGCGTGCGGGCTCGCGGGCGCCTCGCCCGCGTACGCGCGCGCGGCGCAGGCCCACTGCGTCCGCGCGGCGAGGTCGCTCGCCGACAACCCTGAGTGACGGTCACGGGAGGACACGAATGGCAGCCGAACAGCAGCACGGCACGGAGGTACCGGCCGAGGCGCGGGAGCGGCACGCCCTGCTCGCCGAGCAGGTCGAGGAGCACCGCTTCCGGTACTACGTGAACGACCAGCCGGTCGTCAGCGACGCCGAGTTCGACCGGCTGCTGCGCGCGCTGGAGGCGCTGGAGGAGGAGCACCCGGAGCTGCGCACCCCCGATTCGCCCACCCAGAAGGTGGCCGGGGCGTACGCCACGGACTTCGCCTCCGTCGAGCACCGCGAGCGCATGCTCTCCCTGGACAACGCCTTCGACGACGAGGAGCTGGCGGCCTGGGCGGAGCGGGTGGCCCGGGACGTCGGCACCCCGGACTTCCACTACCTGTGCGAGCTGAAGGTGGACGGCCTCGCCGTCAACCTCACCTACGAGAAGGGGCGGTTGGTCCGGGCCGCCACCCGCGGCGACGGCCGCACCGGCGAGGACATCACCCCCAACGTCCGCACCATCGCGGAGATCCCCGACCGTCTCACCGGGGACCGGATCCCGGCCCTGGTGGAGATCCGCGGCGAGGTCTACTTCCCGATGGAGGCCTTCGAGGAGCTCAACGCCCGCCTGGTGGCCGCCGGGGACAAGCCCTTCGCCAACCCCCGCAACGCCGCCGCCGGTTCGCTCCGCCAGAAGGACCCGAAGGTCACCGCGACCCGCCCGCTGCACATGGTGGTCCACGGCATCGGCGCCCGCGAGGGCCTCGACATCGACTGCCTCAGCCACGCCTACGACCTGCTGCGCGGATGGGGCCTGCCCACCGCCCGGCACAACGCCGTGGTGGGCACCCTCGACGAGGTGCGGGAGTTCATCGCCCGCTTCGGGGAGCAGCGGCACTCCGTGGAGCACGAGATCGACGGGGTCGTGGTCAAGCTCGACGAGATCCCCCTCCAGGGCCGCCTCGGCTCCACCGCCCGCGCCCCGCGCTGGGCCATCGCGTGGAAGTACGCGCCCGAGGAGGTCAACACCAAGCTGGTCGACATCAAGGTCGGGGTCGGCCGGACCGGCCGGGTCACCCCCTACGCCCAGGTGGAGCCGGTCACGGTGGCCGGGTCCGAGGTGGAGTTCGCCACCCTCCACAACCAGGAGGTGGTCAAGGCCAAGGGCGTGCTCATCGGGGACACCGTCGTCATCCGCAAGGCGGGGGACGTGATCCCGGAGATCCTCGGCCCCGTGGCGGACCTCCGCGACGGCACCGAGCGGGAGTTCGTGATGCCCGCCGACTGCCCGGAGTGCGGCACCCCGCTGCGCGCCATGAAGGAGGGGGACATCGACCTGCGGTGCCCCAACGGGCGCACCTGTCCCGCCCAGTTGCGGGAGCGGCTCTTCTACCTCGGTGGCCGGCAGTGCCTGGACATCGAGAACTTCGGCGCGGTGGCCGCGGCGGCCCTGACCCGGCCGCTGGAGCCGGCGGTGCCCCCGATGACCGACGAGGGCGACCTGTTCGACCTCTCCGTGGAGCAGCTGCTGCCCATCAAGGCGTACGTGCTCGACCCGGACAGCGGGCTGCCCAAGCGGGACCCGAAGACCGGCGAGGAGAAGGTCGTCACGGTCTTCGCCAACCAGAAGGGCGAGCCGAAGAAGAACACCCTGGCGATGCTGGAGCACATCGCCGCGGCCAAGGACCGCCCGCTCGCCCGGATCATCAACGGCCTCTCCATCCGGCACGTGGGCCCGGTCGCCGCCGAGGCCCTGGCCCGGGAGTTCCGCTCCATCGAGCGGATCGAGCGGGCCACCGAGGAGGAGTTGGCCGCCACCGAGGGCGTGGGCGCCATCATCGCCGCCTCCGTCAAGGAGTGGTTCGCGGTGGACTGGCACCAGGAGATCCTCCGCAAGTGGCGGGCCGCCGGGGTCCGGACGGAGGAGGAGGGCGCCGACGAGGAGCAGGCCCCGCGCCCGCTGGAGGGGCTGACCGTGGTGGTCACCGGCACCCTGGTCGGTCACACCCGGGACGGGGCCAAGGAGGCCCTGCAGAGCCGCGGCGCCAAGGTCACCGGCTCGGTCTCGAAGAAGACCTCCTTCGTGGTCGTCGGCGACAACCCGGGCTCCAAGTACGACAAGGCCGTCCAACTGAAGCTGGCCGTGCTGGACGAGGCGGGCTTCGCGGTGCTGCTGGAGCAGGGCCCGGAGGCCGCGCGGGAAGCAGCGCTTCCGGTCGAGGGGGAGTAGCGGCGGCGACGCGCGGGAATAGTGCGCGCAGGAAGCCCGCGGGGGGAGCGGCCGTTCCGACCGGTCCCCGTCCCGCCGTCGGTCCGACGGCCGGATGACCGGGGGGTCCCGTCCTTCCTCACCCGTTCGGCGGATACCGTACTGATGTGGATGGCCGGGTCGCATCCGGGCAACCGGCGCCGACCGCTGCCCCTGGGAGCTTCCAGCCGCCTACTGTGTTGGGGGGCACCTGTCGGGCACGGCCGCGTGGTGCAATTCCGGCCGTGCCGGCACGACATGGGGGCCATCGTGTGGCATCGGCACTGCCGGCTGTGAGAGGGACGGGCATGAAACCCACCGAGAGCGCCGACCCGTCACCCGAGTCCGGCGGGGAGGCCCGGCGCGGACGGGGCGGGCGGCCGGGCGTGCCGCTGCCCCGGATCCCGCGGGTCCGCCCGCGGGACACCGGGACCGGGCGGCGCACCGTGCTGCCCGTGGCCGTCACCGTCTCCGCCGGACTGCTCCTGATCCTCGGCATCGCCCGCACCCTCGGCGACGGCCGCGCCCTCTTCCCCGGCTCCACGGCCGGCTGGTCCCTGGCCCTGCTCACGGGCATCGTCGTCGGGCACCTGGTGGCCCTGGGACGGGACCGCTGGTGGGGAGGCACCGGCTCCGGCGCGGCCCTCACCCTCGGGGTCCTCCTCCTCTACGGCTGGGTCCCCGCCGGACTGGTCAGCCTCGCCGTGGTCGCCCTGGTCGGGGCCGCCCGCCGGCACCGCTGGCGACAGGGCCTGCTGCACGGGGCGGTGGACGTGCTCGGCATCGCGGCGGGCGCGCTGGTGCTCGCCGCCTTCGGGGAGACGCCCACCGTCGAGGAGCCCTGGCTGCCCTTCCACTGGGGGCCGGACGCCGTCCCCGAGATCGCCCTGGTCGCCGTGGCCTACCTGACGGTCACCCGAGCCCTGCTCTGGCTCGCCCTGGCCCCGCGCGGGGCCGGACTGCCCACCGTGGCCCGGACCGCGATGGTCCGTCAGGCGCTGGTGGCCGTCGCCCTGTTGGGCATCGCCCCGCTGCTCTGCGTGGTCGCGGTGACCCTGCCGGTGCTGCTGCCGCTCTTCTCCGTACCGCTCATCGCCCTGGACTCCACCCTGTGGATCGCCCGGGCCCGCGCCGAGGAACAGCTCCGCGACCCCCTCACCGGCCTGCCCAACCGACAGTGGCTCCTGGAACGCGCCTGGGCCGCCCTGGACGAGGCGGAACGTCTCGGCACCCGCTCCGCGCTGGTCCTCATCGACCTCGACCGCTTCCGCGCCGTCAACGACACCCTGGGCCACCTCGCCGGCGACCGGCTGCTCCTGCAGATCGCCGAACGCCTCCAGCGGGCCCTGCCCCGCAACGCCGAGGCGGCCCGGCTCGGCGGGGACGAGTTCGCCGTCCTGCTGCCCGTGGCCGACTCCACCACCAGCGCCCAGCGGATCGCCCGCCACCTCGTCGCCGAGCTGGGCTCCCCGCTGGACCTGGACGGGCTCGTCCTCGTCCTGGAGGCCAGCGCCGGCCTGGCCGTCTTCCCCGAGCACGCCCTGGACGCCGAGGGGCTGCTGCGCCGCGCCGACGTGGCCATGTACCAGGCCAAGCGGGACCGCACCGGCGTGGAGGTGTACGAGTCCAAGCGGGACAGCAACACCCCGGACCGGCTCGGCCTCCTCGGCGACCTGCGCCGGGCCCTGGACGCCTCCGAGGTGGAGCTCCACTACCAACCCAAGGTCCGCTTCGACGGGCACGTGGCCGGGCTGGAGGCCCTGGTCCGCTGGGTGCACCCGGAGCGCGGCCGGGTCCCCCCGGACGAGTTCATCGCCATCGCCGAGACCTCCGGGCTGATGCCGCACCTGACGGAGTACGTGCTGGAGACCGCCCTCGCCCAGGTCGCGCGGTGGCGCGCCCAGGGGCTGGAGGTGCCGGTCGCGGTGAACGTCTCCCCGCGCGACGTCCACACCCCCGGCTTCGCGGGGGCGGTCGCCGCCCGGCTGGCCCGCCACGGGGTCCCCGCCGGCGCCCTCCAGCTGGAGATCACCGAGCACGTGCTGCTGGAGGACCCACAGCGGGCCGCCGACACCATGGCCGGGCTCACCGGCCACGGGGTCAAGATGTCCCTGGACGACTTCGGCACCGGCTACTCCTCCCTGGTCCACCTGCGCCGGCTGCCGGTCAGCGAGCTCAAGATCGACCGCTCCTTCGTGGCGCGGCTCGCCGTGGACGCCCAGGACGCCGAGATCGTCCGCTGCACCGTGGACCTCGCCCACTCGCTGGGCCTCCTGGTCGTCGCGGAGGGCGTGGAGGACGACGAGACCTGGGAGCGGCTGCGGGACCTGGGCTGCGACGCCGTCCAGGGCTGGCTGGTCGCCGCCGCGATGCCGCCGGCCGAGGCCACCGCCTGGCTGCTGGCCCGCGGCGAGCACGGCTGGCGCCGTCCCGCCGACATCACCGCGGAACTGTCCGCGGCCGCGGCCGTCGAACCGGTCGACCACCGGCACCTGCCGTAGGGCCGTCGGGCCCGGGAAACGGAGCGGGCGGAGGCCGTGCCCACGGCCTCCGCCAAACCGTTTCGTGGTGAGAGGGGAGCGCCCCCTAGGATTGGGCGCGAACCTACACACTCACCACCCTCAGAGGATCGCTGCATGCCTGGCATCACGCGCGAGGAGGTCGCCCACCTCGCTCGGCTGGCGCGTCTGGAGCTCAAGAGCGAAGAGCTCGATCACTTCGCCGGTCAGCTCGACGACATCATCGGCGCGGTCGCCCGCGTTTCCGAGGTCGCCGACCAAGACGTCCCGCCGACCTCCCACCCGCTGCCGCTGACCAACGTCATGCGCGCGGACGAGGTCCGTCCCTCGCTCACCCCCGAGCAGGCGCTCTCCGGTGCTCCCGCCCAGGAGCAGCAGCGTTTCAAGGTGCCGCAGATCCTGGGGGAGGACTAAGACCATGACGGACATCATCAAGCTCACCGCCGCCGAGATCGCCGCGAAGATCGCTTCCGGCGAGCTGACCGCGGTCGAGGTCACCGAGGCCCACCTGGCCCGGATCGAGGCCGTGGACGAGAAGGTGCACGCCTTCCTCCACGTGGACCGCGAGGGCGCCCTGGCCCAGGCCCGCGCCGTGGACGCCAAGCGCGCCGCGGGTGAGGAGCTGGGCCCGCTGGCCGGCGTCCCGCTGGCCCTGAAGGACATCTTCACCACCAAGGGCGTCCCGACCACGGTCGGCTCCAAGATCCTCGAAGGCTGGATCCCGCCCTACGACGCCACCCTGACGCGCAAGCTGAAGGAAGCGGACGTCGTCATCCTCGGCAAGACCAACATGGACGAGTTCGCCATGGGGTCCTCCACCGAGAACAGCGCCTACGGCCCGACCGGCAACCCCTGGGACCTCACCCGGATCCCCGGCGGTTCCGGCGGCGGCTCCTCCGCGGCCCTGGCAGCCTACGAGGCCCCGCTCGCCATCGGCACCGACACCGGCGGCTCCATCCGCCAGCCCGCGGCCGTCACCGCCACCGTCGGTGTGAAGCCCACCTACGGCGGGGTCTCCCGCTACGGCATGGTGGCCTTCTCCTCCTCCCTGGACCAGGGCGGCCCCTGTGCCCGCACGGTCCTGGACGCGGCCCTGCTGCACGAGGTCATCGCCGGCCACGACCCGCTGGACTCCACCTCCATCGACGCCCCGGTCCCGCCGGTCGTCGAGGCGGCCCGCAACGGCTCGGTGGCCGGGATGCGCGTCGGCGTGGTCAAGCAGTTCCGCGGCGAGGGCTACCAGGCCGGTGTCGTGCAGCGCTTCGACGAGTCGGTGGAGCTCCTCAAGGAGCTCGGCGCCGAGATCGTCGAGCTGGACTGCCCGTCCTTCGACCTGGCCCTGGCCGCGTACTACCTGATCGCGCCCTCGGAGTGCTCCTCCAACCTGGCCCGCTTCGACGCCATGCGCTACGGCCTGCGGGTCGGCGACGACGGCACGCGGTCCGCCGAGGACGTCACCGCCTTGACCCGCGAGGCCGGCTTCGGCGACGAGGTCAAGCGCCGCGTCATCCTGGGCACGTACGCGCTCAGCTCCGGCTACTACGACGCGTACTACGGCTCGGCCCAGAAGGTCCGCACGCTCATCACGCAGGACTTCGAGAAGTCCTTCGAGCAGGTCGACGTGATCGTCTCCCCGACCACTCCGACCACCGCCTTCCCGATCGGCGAGCGCGCCGACGACCCGATGGCGATGTACCTCGCGGACCTGTGCACCATCCCGACCAACCTGGCCGGCAACTCCGCCATGTCGCTGCCCTGCGGCCTGGCACCGGAGGACGGTCTCCCGGTCGGACTGCAGATCATCGCCCCGGCGATGAAGGACGACCGCCTGTACAAGGTCGGTGCGGCCGTCGAGGCCGCCTTCGTCGCGCGCTGGGGTCACCCGCTGCTTGAGGAGGCACCGTCGCTGTGAGCAACGCACTGTCCAAGGCCAAGGGATTCCGGAAGTCCAAGTCCGGTACGTACCTGTCGATCGGCACCACCGCCTTCGGTGCCCTCAGCGTGATCAAGCAGGCCCGCAAGGCCCGCACCGATCACGACACGCTGCAACTGGTCGACGCCGTTGTGTCCGCCGCCGCCATCGTCACCGGCCTCGCGATCCTGTACCGCGAGCTGAAGCGCCTCGGCGACGACGACGTCCTGCTGGGCTGAGAGGGAAAGTTTCACCGTGACCGTCACCGAACTCCTGTCGTACGACGCCGCCCTGGAGGCGTACGACCCCGTCATGGGCCTCGAAGTCCACGTCGAGCTCGGCACCAGGACCAAGATGTTCTGCGGCTGCTCCACGGAGCTGGGCGCCGAGCCCAACTCGCAGACCTGCCCCACCTGCCTCGGCCTGCCCGGCTCCCTGCCGGTGGTCAACGCGATCGGCGTCGAGTCCGCGATCAAGATCGGTCTCGCCCTCAACTGCGAGATCGCCGAGTGGTGCCGCTTCGCCCGGAAGAACTACTTCTATCCGGACATGCCGAAGAACTTCCAGACCTCCCAGTACGACGAGCCCATCGCCTTCAACGGCTACCTGGACGTCCAGCTGGAGGACGGCGAGGTCTTCCGCGTGGAGATCGAGCGCGCCCACATGGAGGAGGACACCGGCAAGTCGACGCACGTCGGCGGTGCCACCGGCCGCATCCACGGCGCCTCGCACTCCCTGCTCGACTACAACCGCGCGGGCATCCCCCTCATCGAGATCGTCACCAAGCCGATCGAGGGCGCCGGCGAGCGGGCCCCCGAGGTCGCCAAGGCGTACGTGGCCGAGCTCCGCGAGGTCATCAAGGCCCTGGGCGTCTCCGAGGCCCGCATGGACAAGGGCCAGATGCGCTGCGACGTGAACCTGTCGCTGCGCCCGCGGGGCACCGAGAAGTTCGGCACCCGCAGCGAGACCAAGAACGTCAACTCGCTGCGCTCCGTCGAGCGGGCCGCCCGCTTCGAGATCCAGCGCCACGCGGCCGTCCTTCGGTCCGGCGGCAGCATCGTGCAGGAGACCCGGCACTTCCACGAGGAGGACGGCTCCACCACCTCCGGACGGATCAAGGACAACGCCGAGGACTACCGGTACTTCCCGGAGCCCGACCTCGTCCCCGTCGCGCCCGCGCGCGCCTGGGTCGAGGAGCTGCGCGCCGTCCTTCCGGAGCTGCCGCGCGTGCGCCGCAACCGCCTCCGCGAGGAGTGGGGCATCAGCGAGCACGACATGCAGTCGATCCTGAACGCCGGTGCCGTGGACTCCATCACCGCCACCATCGACGCGGGCGCCGACTCCGTCGCCGCCCGCAAGTGGTGGATGGGCGAGCTGGCCCGCAACGCCAACGAGCAGGGCGTCGCCGTGGACGAGCTCCCCATCACCCCGGCCCAGGTGGCCCGGGTGGCGGCGCTGGTCGCGGCCGGCGAGCTGAACGACAAGCTGGCGCGCCAGGTCCTGGAGGGCGTCCTCGCGGGCGAGGGCGGCCCGGACGAGGTCGTCGAGAAGCGCGGCCTGAAGGTCGTCTCGGACGAGGGCGCGCTCGGCGCGGCCGTGGACGAGGCCATCGCGGGCAACGCCGCCATCGCGGACAAGATCCGCGGCGGCAAGGTGGCCGCCGTCGGTGCCCTGGTCGGCGCGGTCATGAAGACCACCCGCGGCCAGGCCGACGCGGCCCGCGTCAAGGAGCTGATCCTGGAGAAGCTCGGCGTCTCGGAGGGCTGATCCGCCCGCCGCGCCACGCGCGCGACGCACGAGGGGGCGGGACCCCGGACTCCGGTCCGGTGGTCCCGCCCCCTTCGCGCGCGCCGGGGCCGCTTCGGCTCAGTAGCCCTTGTCGGACGCCTTCATGAAGGCCAGCCGGGCGGGCTTCGCCGGGAGGTACACCTCGGGCAGGTCGATCTCCGGCAGCACCACCTCGGCGTCCAGGGTGAACCCGAACCGCTCCATCAGCGCCACGGCCTTGGTGTTGCGGGAGTCGGGCTCCACGACCACCCGGGGGGTGCCGGAGGAGAACACGAAGTGCGTGAACACCTCCAGCAGCGCGAAGGTGAACCCGTGCCGCGCGCCCTCCTGGGCCGGGGCGATCAGCAGGTGCACGCCGGTGTCACCGGGCTGCACCTCGTAGCACTCGCTGACCCGGTCCTCGGCGGCCTCGTAGGTCTGGAACAGGGCCACCGGCTCGTCGTCGCGGCGCACGAGGAAGGCGTGGTGCGTGGTGCGCCGGTCCACGTCCGCGTAGATCTCCTCGACGAGCTCCACGCTCGCCTCTCCCATGCCCCAGAAGCGGGCCCGCTCCTCGGTCACCCAGGAATGGATCAGCGGGGCGTCGGCCGCCGGGTCCACCGGGGTGATGGTGACGGTGCCGAACTCCGGCACCTCCTGGACGTGGACGGGTGCGCGGGTGGCGGCCGGGGAGGGCGCGGGCAGGGTCATCGTGCTTCTTCCTTGGTGAGCAGGGTCCAGTCGGTGACGACGGGTACGAGGGCGCCGCGCGCCCAGGGGGCGAGCTGGTCGCGGTGGTGCGGGGTGCCGGGGACCCCGTCCGCGCCGAGCGGGACGGCCCACAGGCTGTCCTCGCGGCGGGCCAGGTCCCAGACGTAGCGGGCGGCGGAGGCCCGGGCGACCAGGTCGGTGACCCCGGGCACGCCGGAGGTGGCCAGCACGCAGTCGTGGTCGCCGCCGAGCCCGGGCCACACGGCCTCCGGATCCGGGAGGGCCTGCCAGGGGCTCAGCCGGTGCACCTCCGACCACGGCGCCGGGTCCTCGCCCGCGGCCGCGACCTGCTCCAGGGCCGCCCGGGCCAGGGCGGGACGGTCCAGCTCGGGCAGCAGGGCGGTGCCCAACACCCCCTCCAGCGCGTAACCGACCTTGGGGACCAGGTACTGCCAGGGGTACAGCACGTCGGGGCCCGTGGGGGCGGGGGCCAGGCCGGCGAGCACCGGGTCGGCGGCGATGGCCCGGACCAGCGCGGTGCGCACGCCGGAGAACAGCGTGGCCTCGGTGCTGTCGGCCGCCATCCGCCGGTCCCAGGCCAGCAGCCGGTCGCGGACCTTCGCGGCCTCCGGGGACAGCCCGTCCAGACCAGCCAGCAGCTCCAGCACCGGCGCGGCGGAGGCCAGGTGGGTGTCGGTGTGGACGGTGGCCATGTCCGGGCCGGTCCACTGGTCGGAGCCGCTGAGCAGGGTGCGGATCCGGTCGGCGCGGTGCGGGGGAGCGAACTCCACCCCGTACGGGGAGGCGATGCCGCGGGCGTTGGCCATCACGGCGAAGCCCTGGACCGGTTCGGCGGCGGTGGGCGCCCAGCCGTGCCAGCCGTGGCCGGACTCCCAGGCCGGGACGGGCCGCAGCCGGTTCTCGCGGTTGCGCAGCGGGACGGCGCCCGCGACCCGGTGCAGCAGCCCGCCCCGGGTGTCGGCGGCGTGGACCACGTTGACGGGCTCGGCCCAGCGGTCGAAGGCGCGGTCGACGTCCTCGACGGTCCGGGACCGCAGCAGGGCGGGCAGCGCGGCGAAGCCGAGGTCGTGGCTGACCCGCGGCGGGTAGCGGAGGCTGAGCACCTCGCCGGAGTCGTCGTGACCGGTGACGACGACGGGGCCGCGGGCGGTCTCCAGGACCTCCACCTCCACCGGTTCCCCGCCCGCGACCTCGACGGTCTCGACGTGGCGGTCCACCGGCTCCCAGGCACCCTCGGGGCCCAGGGCCTCCGGGCCGTCGGCGCCCTCGCGCAGTCGCTCCCGGTACAGGTCCTGGTAGTCGGCCATGGCGTTGGTGATGGCCCAGGCGGCGTCGCCGGTGTGGCCGAAGTGGGCGAGGCCGGGGACCCCGGGCACGGCCAGGCCGAGGACGTCGTACTCGGGGCAGGAGAGCCGGATCTGCTGGTAGACGCCCGGGTCCTCGATGAACCGGTGCGGGTCGCCCGCGATCAGGGCGGCGCCGGTGGCGGTGCGGTCGCCGGGGACGAGCCAGCCGTTGCTGCCGGAGGTGCCGGGCCCGTCCGTGGCGAAGAGGGTGGCGGCCTCCGGGCCGAGGGCGGTGGTGACCCGCGCCCGCCACAGCTTGGTGGGGAACCCGGCGAAGAGGATGTGGGCGGAGAGCCAGATGCCCAGCGGCACCCACGGCTCCCAGGGTTCGGTGGTCAGCCCGGTCGTGGCGAACCGTTCGTCGCGGGCCGCACCCGCCGCCATGCCCGCGTTGACCCCGTCCACGTAGGCGCGGACCCAGTCGGCGGTCTCCGTGTCGAGGGCGCCGAAGCAGCGCTGCGCGGTGTCGTCGAGGCGGCACTGGCGGGCGAAGCGGTCCCAGGAGACGGCGTCGGGGCCGAGGAAGGCCGCGGTCGAGCCCTGGGCGCGGCGGCGCTCCACCTCCAGCTGCCAGGCGCGGTCGTGGGCGGTGACCCGGCCCTGGGCGAAGGCCAGTTCACGGGCGTCGGCCGCACGCAGGTGCGGGACGCCCCAGGCGTCGCGGTAGACCTCGGTACTCACACTGCTCCCCGGAGTGCTGGTGGATCGGGCCGTGGGTCCCCGGCGTCAGGGACGATCGGCCTTTAGGTTAGGCTGGCCTAAGTTTAAACACAGGGCGGAAGACTCCAGAGGGGCGGGCGGGCATGGCAGGTCACGGCTGGGAGGGCGTGGTCCTCAAGCTGATGAGGGGCAAGGACTTCACCTTCACGGTGACGTCGGCGGAGGACGTGACCGGGCACTACCGCCGGGTCCACCTGGAGGACGGTGGGCTCCTCGCCGCCACCGGCGGGGCCCTGCACCCCACCATGTGGGTGCGGCTGTGGTTCCGCGACGGCGGCAAGCCGCACCAGCGGGCCTACACCCTCGTCGACCCCGACCCCGAACGCGGCGTCTTCACCCTGGAGTTCGCCCTCCATGAGGGCATCGCCAGCGACTGGGCCCGGAACGCCGAGCCCGGGGACACCATCGAGGCCACCGTGCAGGGCACCGGCTTCACCCCGCCGGCCCCCGCCCCCGAACGGCTGCTCGTCATCGGCGACCCGGCCTCGCTGCCGGCCGTCAACTCTCTGCTGGACGCGTACCCGGAGACCCCGGCCACCATCTGGTTCGAGACCCAGCACGCCTCCGACGCGGACCTGCCCTTCCGACTGGACGAGGACCGGCACGACCTGCGCCGGGTCGACCGCGCGGACGGCGCCCTGGAGGCCCGGGTCCGCGCCGAACTGCCGGAACTGCTCGGCGATCCGGCCGACGCCTACGTGTGGCTGGCCACCGAGGCCGCCGCCACCCGCAGCCTCACCGCCTATCTCCGCAAGGAACTGGCCGTCCCCAAGCAGCGGGTCAACTCGCTGGGGTACTGGCGCGCCGCCTAGGACGTGTCCTCCGGATCCTGCCCGACCCGCGACGCCTGGCACCGCGGGCCTGGCCGGCAAGATCCGAAAGGCACGACCCGGGCCGGCCCGCCCGCGACGGATCCCGCGCGTCGCGCCCCGTGCCCGGCCCCCGAAACTCCCGGGGCCGGGCACGGGGGCGCCGCCCGTCAGGCGCCGGTCTCGCCGTCGATGGCCTCGCGCAGGAAGTCCGCGTGCCCGTTGTGCCGCGCGTACTCGTGGATCAGGTGCAGCATCACCAGCCGCAGCGAGACCTCGGCCTCCCAGCGCGGCTGGTACCCCGTCACCTCCAGGGACTCCGCCCCCGCCTCGATCCGCCGGGCGTGCGCCACCTCCGCCTCCCAGGCGGCGAAGGCCGACTCCCGGTCCGCCGCGCCGGCGTCGTAGGCGGCCTGGTAGTCCCCCTCGGCGGACCACACCAGCGGCAGTTCCGCCTCCCCGCCGATCACCCGGCGGAACCAGGTCCGCTCCACCTCCGCCATGTGCCGGACCAGACCCAGCAGCGACAGCTCCGAGGGCGGACTGGAACGCAGCCGCAACTGCTCCTCGGACAGACCCGCGCACTTCAGCGCCAGGGTGGCCCGGTGGTAGTCCAGGAAGGCCCGCAGGGTCTCGCGCTCCCCACCGGTCAGCGGCGGCGGAACCCGTCCGTCCGAGCCCTTCACGCCCGCTCCCCGCCGGCCCCGTCGGAGGCCGCGTGCCACACGTACTCCCGGGTCGTGCCCAGCTCGGAGAAGCCCAGCCGGCCCAGGATCGGCCTGCTGTACCCGGTGGCGTCCACCTGGAGGTACCGCACCCCGCGCTCGGCCGCGATCCGGGCCCGGTAAGCGGTCATCGCACGGTAGATCCCGCGCCCCCGCCACTCCGGCACCGTGCCTCCGCCCCACAGCCCGCCGAAGCTGCGCCCCGGTGTCAGCTCCAGCCGCGCCGCCGACACCGGCCGGTCCCCGGCCAGCGCCACCACCGCGGCGATCCGGTCGGGCTCCGAGGTCACCCGGGTCAGCAGCTGGTGCCGCAGGTCCGGCCGGGGCGGCCCGCCGAAGGCCCCGTCGTGGGCCCGCATCATCAGGTCCACCCCCGAGGCGTCGGTGACCGGAACCAGCCGGACCCCCTCGGGCAGCACCGGCTCCCGGGGCAGCGCGGCGGTCTCCGCCACCATCAGCGTCTCCGGCTCGCCCTCCTCGAAGCCCGCCGCCCGCAGCCGCGCGCCCAGGTCGGCCGGCCCGTCGTGCGCGTACAGCTTCCACTCCCAGGTCCGCGCCCCGTCCGGCAGCCCGGCGAAGTGCGCCACCTGCGCGGTGATCGCCGCATCGGCCCCCGCCGCGTCCAGCCCCGACCACAGCACGCCGTTCCAGCCCAGCGGGGGAGCGGTCTGCCGGACCACGTCGCCGACCCGCTCCACCCGGGCGTCCGGCCCGTCCGGCGGGGCGTCCCGGCGCATCTCGCGGTCGTAGAGGTCCCGTACGTCACCGATGTCCATCCGGCCACCCCAGCACCCGCCGTCGCCCCCGGCAACAGGATTTACGGACTCTCCCCGGGGCGGCCTTCCCGCGGCCGTCGGACGGTCCCCGGTCCCGGCCCCCCGGGACCCTCGGAGCACCCGGCCAGGGCCCTCCGTCCCCTGTGACCCGAACCGTCTGTGACGATCCACACGAAACGGACCAACGATCACCGAAGGCTGGAATCGTGGGCGCGGGACCCGGCGACCCCGGGCCCGCGGCACCAGATCACGGTCCAGGTCAGCGTTCTTTGCGTCGGGCGTTCCCGGTGAAAGATCCGAACCACCAGGGAGCACGTCCGTTGGCAGCAATCGCACGGTGGTGCATGCGGCACCGCCTCGCCGCCGTCCTGATCTGGCTCCTCACCTTCGGCGGCACCGCCGCGGCCGCGGTCGTCGCGGGCACCGCCTACTCCAACGACTACGAGGTCCCGGGCACCGAGTCGGGCCGGGCCACCGCCCTCCTTCGCGAGGGCTTCCCCGGCCAGGGCGGTGACACCGACGCCGTGGTCTGGCGGACGCCCGACGGACAGACCGCCCGCACCCCCGCGGTCGAGCAGCGGATGAGCCGGGCCCTGTCCGTCATCGCCGACCTGCCCGGCATCGGCGCCGTCACCAGCCCGTACACCCCCGAGGGCGTCGCCCAGATCAGCCCCGACGGCCGCACCGCCTACGCCGTGGTCACCTTCGACCACCAGGCCGACGCCGTGCCCCGGGGCCAGGCCCAGGCCGTCGTGGACGCCGCCAAGCATGCCGAGGGCGACGGGCTCCGGGTCGAGCTCGGCGGCCGGGCCATCGGCCTCACCGAGGCACCCACCTCGCACGTGGCCGAGGCAGTCGGCGTCGGCGTGGCCGCCGTGGTGCTCTTCCTCGCCTTCGGCTCCCTGGCCGCGAGCCTGCTGCCCATCGCCACCGCCCTGGTCAGCGTGGGCACCGCCTACGCCGGGATCGTCCTCCTCGGCCACGCCATGGCCGTCGCCGACTTCGCCCCCATGCTCGGGCTCCTCATCGGCCTCGGCGTCGGCATCGACTACGCCCTGTTCATCGTCACCCGGCACCGCAAGGGCCTCAAACGCGGCCTGACCGTGGAGGAGGCGGCCCGTGCCGCCGTCGCCACCACCGGCCGGGCCGTGGTCTTCGCGGGGGCCACCGTCTGCATCGCCCTGCTCGGCATGCTGATCCTGCGGCTGAACTTCCTCAACGGCGTGGCCTTCGCGGCCTGCCTGACCGTCGTGCTGACCGTCGCCGCCTCCCTCACGCTGCTGCCCGCGCTCCTCTCGTACATCGGCATGCGGGCGCTGTCCCGCCGCGAGCGCCGCACCCTCGCCGAGGAGGGGCCGCGCGGGGAGGAGCCCACCACCTTCGCGGCCCGCTGGTCCGCCTTCGTGGAACGCCACCCCAAGCTCCTCGGCTCCGTGGCCGCGCTCACCATGGCCGTCCTGGCCCTGCCCGCCTTCTTCCTCCACCTCGGCACCTCCGACCAGGGCACCAACCCGACCTCCAGCACCACCCGGCAGGCGTACGACCTGCTCGCCGAGGGCTTCGGCCCGGGGGTCAACGGCCCCCTCACCCTGGTCGCCCGGCTGGACGGGGCCGCCGACCGGGTGGCCCTGGACCGGCTCGCCGCCGCCCTGCCCGGCACCGAGGGCGTGGCCGCCACCGGCCGCCCCGTCCTCAACCGCAGCGGTGACACCGCCTTCCTCACCGTGGTCCCCGAATCCCCCCCGCAGTCCCGCGACACCAGCGCGCTGGTGGACCGGCTGCGCGCCGACACCGTCCCCGAGGCCGCCGAGGGCACCACCCTCCAGGTCCACGTGGGCGGGGTCACCGCGGGCTACGACGACTTCGCCGAGGTGATCGTCGGCAAGCTGCCCCTCTTCGTCGGCGTCGTGATCGCCCTCGGGTGCCTCCTGCTGCTCCTCGCCTTCCGCTCCATCGGCATCCCGCTCAAGGCCGCCGCCATGAACGTGGCCGCCGTCGCCTCCTCCTTCGGCATCGTGATCGCCGTCTTCCAATGGGGCTGGGGCAGCGAACCGATGGGCCTGGGCAGCGCCGGCCCCATCGAACCCTTCCTGCCCGTGATCATGGTCTCCGTGCTCTTCGGGCTGTCCATGGACTACCAGGTCTTCCTCGTCAGCCGGATGTACGAGGAATGGCTGGAGACCGGGGACAACCGACGGGCGGTCCGGGTGGGCCTCGCCGAGACCAGCCGCGTGATCAACTCGGCGGCCGTCATCATGATCTCCGTCTTCCTCGCCTTCGTCCTCAGCGGCGACCGACTGATCGCCATGTTCGGGATCGCCCTCGCCGCGGCCGTGGCCCTGGACGCCTTCGTCCTGCGCACCCTGCTCGTCCCGGCCCTCATGCACCTGCTCGGCGGGGCCAACTGGTGGCTGCCCGCCCGGCTCGACCGCTGGCTGCCCCGGATCAGCATCGAGGCGCCCGAACCCGTCCGTGCGACACTTCCGGCACAGCGGGCGAGCGACTCCGGAGCGGAACCCGCGGCACGTCACCGTTGACCGGTCACCCCCTGCCCCGAGGAACCGCATGTTCTCCATAGAACTGGACGAAGGCGTCCGGCTCTTCGCCCTGGAGCCCCACCACGCCCAGGAGTTCCACGCGCACATCGACCGCGGCCGCGAGTTCATCGGCAGGCACGTCGGCTTCCCCGACCGCGCCACCGACACCGCCTCCGCCCGCCGCCTGCTGGAGGACTTCGCCCGCCGGGCGGCGGCCGACACCGGCCGCATGTACGGGATCCGCGCCGACGGCGTCCTCGTCGGCGGGGTCCTCTTCCCCTCCTTCGACGCCCGCAACGGCACCTGCGAGATCGGCTGCTGGGTGGAGCCCGCAGCCGCCGGGCGCGGCCTCGTCACCCGCGCCTGCCGGGTGCTCATCGACTGGGCCTTCCACGAGCGCGGCATGCGCCGGGTGGAGTGGCACGCCGACTCCGCGAACGAGAAGAGCCTCGCCGTCGCCGCCCGGCTCGGCATGACCCGCGAGGGCGTCCTGCGCGAGAACTACCTGCACCGCGGGCAGGTCCAGGACACCGAGATCTGGTCCGTGCTCGCCCGCGAGTGGCCCGCCCGGACCTGAGCCGGGCCCCGGGGCGGCGGTCCCGGACGGCCCGACACCCGGCGGGGGAACCCGCCCGGCCGGAACCGGACCCGCCGTTCTCAGGCCGCTCTCAGAATCGCCACCTACGGTGCCCCGCATGGACATGAAGAAGACCGAGGCCACGAAGACCGCGGACCCGGCCGCCCCCGAGGACCTCGCCCCCGAGGACCCCGCCCCCGCCGACGGCCTCCTCGCCGGTCTCGACGCGGACGACGACGCCGACGAGACCGACCTGGCGGCCCTCGACGAGATGGACAGCCGCCCCCCGAGCGGGGTCGGCTCGGCCGTCCTGGCCCTCAGCGGCGCCGGCCTGGCCGTCGCCGCCCTCACCGGCACCTGGGTCTCCCGGGTCCTCTCCGAACGCCAGACCCTGATCGGCCAGATCGACTCGGCGGACGCCACCACCTCCGCCGCCAAGATCTCCGCCCTCTACGGCGACGCCTGGCACGTGACCGCCCTGACCAACGGCGCCTTCGCCGCGGTGGCCCTGCTCCTCGGCCTCTTCGTCCTGGTCCGCCCCGCCTTCGGCGCCCCCGGCCGCATCCTCCCGGTCTGGGTCCGCGCCGCCGCCGGCTCCGCGGTCGTCCTCTCCCTCCTGGGCCTGCTCGTCGCCGTCCTCATGTACACGGACGTCTTCACCCCCCTGCCCACCGCCCCCTGACCCACCCCACGGGTGCTCCCTAAGGCACCCGGGGACCTTCCGGACACCGCCCTCGGCCCCGCTGAGGAGGCGGCGTCCGGAACTAAGGCCCCCGGGTCCGAGGGGATGCGGAACCCGCCCGATGTGCCCGACCCCCCTGGGAAACGAAGCTCGGATCACACCGCGAAGGTGCCGAGAAGAAACAGACAGGGGAGTCAGGACATGTTCGAGTACGAGATCGCCGCCCTCCGCCGCGCCGAGCTGATCCGCGAGGCCGCCGAGTTCCGCCGGGCCCGCGAGGCCGCCCGCGCCGAGGCCGCCGGGGAACGCGCCCGGCAGCCGCACCGCGACCGCTTCACCAAGGCCGCGTAGCCGGCCCGGCCGCGGAAGACGCGCGCACCATGAGCACCCCGCCGAAATCGGGTGCCACCGCACCGGACCTCTGTGCGATGCTCGGCGACGTGGAAACCAGATCCGTCAGCCCGGTGTTCGTCGGCCGAGCCGACGAACTGGCCGTACTCACCGACGCACTGAGCAGGGCCGGTCGGCAGGAGCCCCAGGCCCTCCTGATCGGCGGCGAGGCCGGGGTCGGAAAGACCCGCCTCACCGAGGAGTTCCTCGACGAGGCCGCCCGCCGCGACGCGGTGGTGGCCGTCGGAGGCTGCGTGGAGATCGGGGCGGAGGGCCTGCCCTTCGCCCCCTTCTCGACCGCCCTGCGCGCCCTGCGCCGCCTCCTCCCCGAGGAACTGGCCGAGGCCGCCGCCGGACAGGAGGACGAACTCGCCCGGATCCTCCCCGAACTCGGCGACACCCCCCGCGGCCCCCACGACGAGGAGAGCACCGCCCGCCTCTTCGAACTCACCGCCCGGCTCCTGGAGAAGCTCGCCACCGACCGCACCCTGGTCATCGTCCTCGAAGACCTCCACTGGGCCGACACCTCCACCCGGCACCTGCTCTCCTACCTCTTCCGCACCCTCGCGGGCGGCCGCCTCGTGCTCGTCGCCACCTACCGCGCCGACGACGTCCACCGCCGCCACCCGCTGCGCCCCCTCCTCGCCGAACTCGACCGGCTGCGCACCGTCCGGCGCCTGGAACTCTCCCGCTTCACCCGCGCCGAGGTCCGCCGGCAGCTCACCGGGATCCTCTCCGCGCCCCCCGACGAGGATTTCGTCGACACCGTCTTCGGCCGCTCCGACGGCAACGCCTTCTTCGTGGAGGAACTGGTCGCCTCCATGGAGGACGGCTGCCGCACCGGCCTCACCGAATCCCTCCGCGACCTGCTGCTCGTCCGGGTCGAAGTCCTCCCCGAGAGCGCCCAGCGCGTGGTCCGCCTGGTCGCCGAGGGCGGCTCCACCATCGAGTACGCCCTCCTCCTCGCCGTGTCCCGGCTCTCCGAGGACGAACTCATCGAGGCCCTGCGCGCGGCCGTCGGCGCCAACATCCTCCTGCCCACCGCCGACGGGGACGGCTACCGCTTCCGCCACTCCCTGGTCCGCGAGGCCGTCAGCGACGACCTGCTCCCCGGCGAGCGCTCCCGCGTCAACCGCCGCTACGCCGAAGCCCTCGAAGCCGACCCCGCCCTCGTCCGCGCCGAGGAACGCACCATCCGCCTGGCCAGCTACTGGTACTACGCCCACGACCCGGCCAAGGCCCTGCCCGCCGTCCTCGACGCCTCCGTCGCGGCCCGCCGCCGGCACGCCTACTCCGAGCAGCTCACCCTCCTCGAACGCGCCATCGACCTGTGGGACCAGGCCCCGCAGGAGGTCCGCGAGGAACTGCGCCCGGTGGACTTCACCGAGGTCTACCCGCCCTGCGGCTGCGACGGCGACACCCCGCTCCAGCGCATCGACCTGTTCGCCGAGGCCACCCTCGCCGCCCGCTTCGGCGGGGAGCGCGAGCGGGCCATGAAGCTCTCCCGCACCGCACTGCGCCTCCTGGAGAACGGCGGCGACCCGCTGCGCGCCGCCTGGTTCTGGACCGAACGCTCCCGCCTCGTCGCCAGCCTCGCCCGCGGCGACGGCTGGGAGGAACTGGCCACCGCCCAGGAACTCGTCCGCGGCCTGCCGCCCTCCCAGGTGCACGCCGAAGTGCTCGTGCTCGTCGCGGGCTGGGGCATGCTCAACCGCCCCGGCCCCGACAACCTCCCCACCGCCGAACGCGCCGTGTCCTACGCCCGCATGATCGGCGCCGAGGAGATCGAGCTCAACGCCCGCCTCACCGTCGGCTCCCTGCTCGCCGACGACGACCTCGAACGCGGCCTCGCCGAGATGCGGGCCGTCCTCGACCGGGCCGGCGAACTGGGCCTCGCCATGCTCATCGGCCGCGCCCACATCAACATCTCCTCCATCCTCGAATGCGCGGGCCGCTCCGCCGAGGCCGTCGAGACCGCCGAACGCGGAGTGCAACGCGCCCGCTCCTTCCGCCTCCTCGACTCCGAGGCGTGGATCAGCGGCAACATGTCCGAATCCCTGTACAGCCTGGGGCGTTGGCAGGACTCCGGCCGCGCCGCCGAACAGGCCGTCCGCTCCGCGCAGAGCGCCAAGCCCCGGGGCTCCGGCAGCACCCGACTGGCCCATCTGGCCCTGGCCCGCGGCGAACTGACCGAAGCGGCCGCACAACTCGCCGCCGCCCGCGCGCACTTCTCCGTACGGGAATCCGCCCCGCAGCACACGCTCCCGCTCTTCCGGCTGGCCATCGGCATCGCGGCCGCCGAGGGACGCATCCTCGACGCGCGCGCCGAGACCGCCCGCGCCGCCGCCTTCGGCTTCCCGCTCGGCAACCACCGCTACGCCTGGCCGGTGCTCCTGGCCGCGGCCACCGCCGAGGCCGACGCCCGGGGCCTGCCCGCCGCCGACCCCGGCCGCGACGAGGCCCTGGCCCTGATCCGCGCCTCGACCCGCTCCCTGCCCACCCCCGGCCCCGTCTGGCGGGCCTACGAGCGGTACGTCCGGGCCGAACTGCTCCGCGCCGAGGGTCGGGACACCGCAGCCGACTGGCAGGAGGCCGCGACCGCCGCCGCGCAACCGGAGCGCCCCTACCTCCGGGCCCGGATCCGGCACCGACTCGCCGAGGCCCTCCTCGCCGACGGCGGCGACCGCGAGGAGGCCGGCGCCCTGCTGCGCGCGGCCCACACCACCGCCGACGCCCTGGGCGCCCGCCGCCTCCGCGAGGACCTCGCCCTGCTGGCCCGCCGCGCCCGCCTGCCGCTCACCGCCCCCGACGCCCCGGCCCCCGCCCCCGCCGAGGACCCCGTCGAGGCCCTGGGTCTGACCAGCCGAGAACGCGACGTGCTGCGGCTGGTGGCCGTCGGACACAGCAACCGGCAGATCGCCGAGGAGCTGTTCATCTCCCCGAAGACCGCCAGCGTGCACGTCTCGAACATCCTTGCCAAGCTGGGCGTGGCGGGCCGCGGCGAAGCCGCCGCCCTGGCCCACCGCCTCAGGCTGTTCCCGACCCCGACCCCGACCCCGGCTGTGCACCGGACTCCGGCTCCTGTTCCGCCAGGCGTATGAGGATCCGGCCGGACTCCAGGTCCACCGGGCCGCGCCCCGGATCGGCGTCCGGGGCGTCCGTCCGGGTCAGCTCCAGCCGCCGCCGTTCCTCCTCCGCGTGACGGCGGCCCGGGGCGAACAACTCGTCGAGCGATGAGAACACGGCGGCCTCCTCGGGCCCGGGCAGCGGGTGGCGTCGGGTGTCAGGTGTCGGGTGTCGCAGGGGGCGGGGATCCGCGCGCCGCCGGTCACCGGACCGTCAGGGACAGGATCCGATCGTCCCCGGCACCGGGGGAGCCCCGGCCGTCGGTCTCGCTGGTGACCAGCAGCAGCTTGTCCCCGCCCAGCGGGACCACGGTGCGCAGCCGCCCGTACTCCTCCGTGAGGAAGGCCCGCGGCTCCGCGGCGGCCTTGGTCCCGTCCAGCGGGATCCGCCACAGCCGCTGACCCCGCAGCCCCGCCATCCACACCGAGCCCTGCGCCCAGGCGATGCCGCTGGGGGAGGCCCGGTCGGTGGGCCAGACGGCCACCGGGTCCACGAACCCGGCCCGGCCGGCCTTGCCCTCCGCCTCCGGCCAGCCGTAGTTCGCCCCGGGCCGGATCAGGTTGAGCTCGTCCCAGGTGTCCTGGCCGAACTCGGCCGCCCACAGGCGTTTGTCGGCGTCCCAGGCCAGGCCCTGCACGTTGCGGTGGCCGTAGGAGTAGATCACCGAGTCGGCCTCCGGATTGCCGTGCACGGGCTGTCCGTCCGGGGTCATCCGCAGGATCTTGCCGCCCAGCGAGCGCCGGTCCTGCGCCAGGGGCTTCCGGCCCGCCTCCCCGGTGCCCGCGTAGAGCATGCCGTCGGGGCCGAAGGCGATCCGGCCGCCGTTGTGCGTGAACCCCTTGGGGATGCCGCGGAACACCGTGTCCGGCGCGCCGAGCCGTTGCCCCGCCGGTCGGCGCTCGTCGTACCGCATCCGCGCGATGCGGTTGTCGGACTCCGTGGTGAAGTACGCGTACACCAGCCGGTCCGAGGCGAAATCGGGGGAGAGGGCCAGGCCCAGCAGCCCGCCCTCGCCCTCGGCGGCCACCCCGGGCACCTCGCCCACCGGGACCACCCGGCCGGTGCCGCTCTCCACCCGGCTGATCGTGCCCTCGTCCCGCGAGCCCACCAGCAGGTCGCCCCCGGGCAGCGGGGCCACCCCCCACGGGCTGCGCAGCCCCTCGGCCACCGTGCCCGTGACCGTGACCCCGCCCTCCGCGGGCGCCCCGGATCCGGAGGGCGCCTCCGACGGCTCCGCCGGGCCGCTCGCCGTGCCCGTCGCCCCCGGCCCCCAGACCCGCTCCGCCTCCGCGCCCCCGCTCCCGGCGCAGCCGGCCAGCAGGGCCGCCCCGCAGCCCGCCGCCACCAGGGCCCGCAGGGCCCCGCGGGCCCGTCGGCCCCGCCCCGCGCCCGCCGCCCCCGGGGCACCGTCCGCCCGTGTCCGTCCGCCCGACATGGCCCACTCCCTCCGGTCGATGGGGTGCCCGCCCCGTGCGGGGCCCCACACCAGTCAGAACCGTCC
Source organism: Streptomyces sp. NPDC097619 (assembly GCF_040302735.1). Lineage (NCBI taxonomy): Bacteria > Bacillati > Actinomycetota > Actinomycetes > Kitasatosporales > Streptomycetaceae > Streptomyces > Streptomyces sp. NPDC097619. The sequence continues at coordinate 31,147 of NZ_JBEOSD010000042.1, forward strand.
GGGGGTCGCCCCGGGTTCCAGGTCCTCGTACACCCGATCGAGTGGTCCGCGGGGGCGCCCTCGGGATCGGCTCAGTACCAGGCTTCCACGGCGGCCGGGAAACCGGCCATCTCGTCCAGGTCCGCCGCCGTCAGCAGCACCCCGGCCGCCCGCGCGTTCTCGTCCGCCCACCGCTCCCGCTTGGTCCCCGGCACCGGCACCACGTGCGGTCCCTGCGCCAGCACCCAGGCCAGCGCCACCTGCCCCGGGGTGACCTCGGGCCCGTGCCGTCGGGCTATCCGCCGGAGCCCCGCCACCAGCCGCCCGTTCCGCGCCATCGCCTCCGCCGTGAATCGGGGGTGCCGGGCCCGCGGGTCCTCCGGCTCGAAGCCCTGCCCCGCCTTGAGCGCCCCGGTCAGGAAGCCGCTGCCCAGCGGCATCGCGGCCAGGAAGCCCACGCCCCGGGCCGCGCACCACGGCAGCAGCGCGGGCAACGCGCGCAACGACCACACCGACAGCTCCGCCTGCACCGCGCTCACCGGGAACACCTGCTGCACCAGCTCCAGCTGACGGATCGTCGTCCCGTACAGCTCCGCCCCCCGCCGCGACCGCGCCCCCAGCGCGCAGAACCCCAGCGACCGCACCTTTCCGGCGCTCACCAGCTCCGCCATCGCCCCCCAGGTCTCCTCCACCGGAACGTCCGGGTCCGGGCGGTGCAGCTGGTACAGGTCGATCACGTCGGTCTGTAGCCGCCGCAGCGAGGCGTCGCAGGCCCGCCGCACGTACCCCGGGCGCCCGTTGGTCACCAGGTGCCCGTCCCCGAGCTGGAGCCCGACCTTCGTGGAGAGGAAGACGTCCCCGCGCCGCTCCCGCAGCACGCGCCCGATCAGCAGCTCGTTCGTGAACGGTCCGTAGACGTCGGCCGTGTCCAGGAGGTTCGCCCCCAGGTCCAGGGACCGGTGCACCGCCCGCACCGAAGCCTCGCCGTCCCGCTGCGAGGCGCTGTAGGCCCAGCTCATCGGCATGCACCCGAGCCCGACGGCCCCGACGGCGAGCCCCGACGCCCCGAGAGTCCTGCGCTCCACCTGCCCGTACCCCTCCCTCTGCCGCCCCCCAAACTAACCTCTTGATCCACGACGGCTTCGCTTAGCCTCCTGGCATGACGAAAGACGTGTGGCTGCCGATTCCGGCCGACGAGATCCAGGGCCTGCCCGCGGGCCTGACCTACCACCTGTGGGACGGCGGACCGGAGTTCCCCGCCGACCCCGCGGAGTGCGCGTACTACGTGGTTCCGTACATGAAGGGCCCGGCCGTGGCCACCCGGCCGCTGCCCGGGATGACCTCCGTGGAAGTCGTGCAGACCCTCTCCGCGGGCATAGACCACGTCCAGCCCGGGCTCGGCTCGCTGCGCCCCGGCGTGCGGCTGTGCAACGCCCGCGGCGTGCACGAGGCCAGCACCGCCGAGCTCACCCTCGCCCTGGTGCTCGGCTCGCTCCGCGGCCTGCCCGGCTTCGTGCGCGGCCAGGACCGCGAGGAGTGGCGCGACGGCTTCTACCCGGCCCTGGCCGACAAGTCGGTGCTGATCGTCGGCTACGGCTCCATCGGCGCGGCCATCGAGGACCGGCTCGCCCCCTTCGAGTGCGCCTCCGTCACCCGGGTCGCCCGGACCGCCCGCACCACCGCCCGCGGCCCCGTGCACCCCCTCGCCGACCTTCCCGGGCTGCTCCCCGACGCCGACGTGGTGATCCTCTCCACCCCGCTCACCGAACAGACCCGCGGCCTCGCCGGGGCGGAGTTCCTGGCGCGGATGAAGGACGGCGCCCTGCTCGTCAACGTGGCCCGCGGCCCCGTGGTGGACACCGCGGCCCTGCTCGCCGAGCTGGAGTCCGGCCGGCTCCGGGCCGCCCTCGACGTCACCGACCCCGAACCGCTGCCCGCCGGACACCCGCTCTGGCACGCCCCCCACGTGCTGATCACCCCGCACGTCGGCGGCAGCACCTCGGCCTTCATGCCGAGGGCCAAGCGGCTCATCGCGGAACAGCTGACCCGCTTCGCGGCGGGGGAACCGGTGGTGAACACGGTCCTTACCACGGAATGAGCCCGCCGGGGCGCCACCGGGATCCGTTCGGGTGCACCCGGCGCCCGTAAATCCCCCGGTTGGTCACGCAGAGTAGAGACTCTATGTCCCTGAGTGACGGAACTGGTGTATCGTCCGGAACGGGGGGCTGCGCCGTGAACGTACGGCGCTGGGGAGTGATCGGACACTTTGGGGGGGCGACGGGCGATGCACGGCCAATGGGCGAAGAATCCGAGGCGGCGAAGCCGCCGCACACGGCGGGCGCCGGCCGCGCCGCTCCCGGCCCGGGGGCCCCGGTGAGCGCCCCCGGGGCGCTCCTGGAGCAGCCCCCGGTCGCCGGAGGCGGGCGGGGCGTCCTCCCGCAGTTCCTCCTCGCGATCGTCTGCGGCGGATACGCCGTCGGGGCCGCCCTCGGCTGGGGGTCCGAGCAAGCCGCCCTGATCATGGGCGACTTCGGACTCAGTGCGGCGGGCCTCCTCGCCGCCGTCTCCTGCTTCTCGTACGCCCGCACCGAGGGCATCCGGGAGCGCCCCGCTTGGCTCCTCTTCTCCTTCTCCTCCCTCATGGGCGCCTGCGGCAACCTGGTCTGGGGCTGGTACGAAGTGGTGCTCCGCCAGGAGGTCCCCGGCGCCTCCGTGGCCGACTTCTTCTTCCTCTGCTTCGCCCCGCCCGCCATCGTGGGTCTGCTCGTCCTCGCCAAACGCCCCGTCACCCGGGCCGGTTGGGTCTGCCTGGCCCTGGACTCCTGGCTGATCGGCGGCTCGCTGCTGACCCTCTCCTGGAGCCTCGCCCTCGCCCACGCCACCGAGACGGTGGCCGCCGGCGGACAGGGCAGCGTCCCCCGGGCCGCCCTCTCCCTGGCCTACCCGCTCCTGGACATCGCCCTCGTCTCCATCGTGCTGGTCCTGCACTTCCGGCGGTCCCCGGCGAACCGCTCCGCCGTCAACACCGCCATCGCCGCGCTCGCCCTCACCGTGCTCAGCGACGCCCTGTTCACCTCGCCCCTGCTCCGGGCCAGCTACGAATCAGGGCAGCTCCTCGACGCCGGCTGGTTCGCGGGCTCCCTGCTGCTCGCCTACGCCCCCTGGGGCGCCCGGCGGCTCTACGGCCCCGACGGCCCCCCGCCCGCCCCGCCCCGCGGCCCCCGCCCGCACGGCCGCCCCCTCACCGGCTCGCTGCCCGCCCTCACCCCGTACCTGGCCGCCGCCGTGTGCACCCTCGGGATCCTGTACAACGTCGTCGACGGGCGGCGGGTGGACCGGGTGGTCGTCTTCACCGGCTGCACCGTGGTCCTCGCCCTCGTGGTCCGCCAGGGCATCATGCTGCTCGACAACATCGCCCTCACCCACGAGCTGGCCCAGAAGGAGAACCACTTCCGCTCCCTGGTCCAGGGCTCCAGCGACGTGATCATGATCGCCGCCCCGGACGGCGTACTCCGCTACGTCAGCCCCGCCGCCGCCGGGGTCTACGGGCGCGAGGCCGACGAGCTGGTCGGCACCGAGCTGCCCAGCCTCATCCACCCCGAGGACCTCGGACGCGTCATCCACGAGGTCCGCCGCTTCCTGGCCGCCGCCCCCGGCGAGGAGACCGCCACCCGCATCGAGTGCCGCTTCCGCTCCGGCGCCGGGGAATGGCTCAACGTCGAGTCCACCGTCAACCGCCACCAGGGCGGCCTGATCCTCAACAGCCGTGACGTGACCGAACGCGTCCGCCTCCAGGCCCAGCTCCAGCACAGCGCCGAACACGACCCCCTCACCGACCTCCCCAACCGCGCGCTGTTCACCCGCCGCGTCCGCCAGGCCCTCACCGGCCGCCGTGCCGGGGACCGCGGCACCGCCGTGCTCTTCATCGACCTCGACGGCTTCAAGGCCGTCAACGACACCATCGGCCACCAGGCGGGCGACGAGCTCCTCGTGGAGGCCGCCCGCCGCCTCCAGGACTCCGTCCGCGCCGGGGACACCGCCGCCCGCCTCGGCGGGGACGAGTTCGCCGCCCTGATCCTCGGCGACGGCAGCCGGGACCACTCCGCCCGCGAGCACCAGGCCCGCGAGATCGCCGACCGGCTGCGCACCACCCTCTCCCAGCCCTACCGGATCGCGGGCACCGAGGTCCGCGTCGCCGCCAGCATCGGCGTGGCCTTCGCCGATCCCGGGGTCACCCCCGCCGACCTCATGCGCAACGCCGACCTCGCCATGTACCGGGCCAAGGCCGGCGGCAAGAACCGGGTCGAGCTGTACGCCCCCCAGATGCAGACCGAGGTGCTCCGGCGGGCCGAAATGGCCGGCCGGCTCCGCTCCGCCGTCCACGGGGGCGAGTTCGCCCTGCTCCACCAGCCCGTGGTCTCCCTCGCCACCGGAGCCGTCACCGCCGTGTCCGCCCAGGCCCGCTGGCGCTCCGCCCAGGGACTGCTGCTCACCCCCGCCGAGTTCCTCCGTGCCACCGACGGCGGCGCGGAGGACCGTGCCGCGGGCGGTCGCAGGGCATCCGGCGGCCCGCCCGGCGGGGCTCAGGCGGCCCAGCTCGGCCGCCGACTGCTGGAGGAGGCGGTGGCCCAGGCCGCCGAGCGGTACCGGGCCGGGCACCGGATCCCCGTCTCGGTCCGGGTGTCCGCCCACGGCCTGCTGGACCGCTCGGTGCCCCCGGCCTCCGTGGAGGCCCTGCTGAACCGCCACGGCCTGCCCTCCGGGGCCCTGGTCATCGAGCTGTCCGAGAGCGACCCCCGGCTGGCCTTCGACGAGCTGGAGCGCCGCCTGGCGGCCCTGCGACGGCTCGGCGTCCGGATCGCCCTCGACGGGCTCGGCAGCGGCTACGCGGCCATCAGCGCCCTGCGCCGCCTCCCCGTGGACGTACTGAAACTCGATCGCGGTCTCGTCGAGGGCGTGGTGGAATCGGCCAGACTGCACAAGATCACGGCCGGATTGTTGCGCATCGCAAACGATCTGGGCATGCCCTCGGTGGCCGAGGGCGTGGACCTCCCCGAGCAGGTGATGGCCCTGCGCGCCATGGGCTGTACACACGGCCAGGGCATGGCCTTTTCCGGCCCCCTGGACGAGTACCGACTGCGTCGCTCCCTCGTTCGGGGTACGTTCCCCGTACCGGGAGGTAACCCGATGGCCGTTCTGGCAGGCGGATCTCCAGTGGGCCGTAGGGGCTCACATAATGAGACGTCCGTCCCACCTACTTGACACCGACCTCCCCCCGGAGGGAGGGTCTGTGCCATGCGCACCCGAATTCTCGTACTTGGAAAGCGCGTCGGCTGAAGCCGGGACCCGACTGTCCCCGCTGATCGCACCCGACGCGCTCCCCTCGCTTGCCTTCCGGCACGAGGGGTTTTTTGTTGCACTGGCAACACCCGAATCCCCCGCACAACCCTCAGCTTCGAGAAGAGAATGCCGATGACCGAGCAGGCCACCGGGGCCCACCATCCGCAGCCGCGGGCCCGTAACGGCGGACAGCAGACCGCTGCGATCGAGCACGTCACGGGTGCGCAGTCCCTCATCCGTTCTCTCGAAGAGGTGGGGTGCGACACCGTCTTCGGCATCCCGGGCGGTGCCATCCTCCCGGCGTACGACCCGATGATGGACTCGCAGAAGGTCCGTCACATCCTGGTCCGCCACGAGCAGGGGGCCGGCCACGCCGCCACCGGCTACGCGCAGGCCACCGGCAAGGTCGGCGTCTGTATGGCGACCTCCGGGCCCGGCGCCACCAACCTGGTCACCCCGATCGCCGACGCGCACATGGACTCCGTCCCGCTCGTCGCCATCACCGGTCAGGTCTCCTCGAAGGCGATCGGCACCGACGCCTTCCAGGAAGCGGACATCGTCGGCATCACGATGCCGATCACCAAGCACAACTTCCTGGTCACCAGGGCCGAGGACATCCCGAAGACCATCGCCGAGGCCTTCCACATCGCCTCCACCGGCCGCCCCGGCCCGGTCCTGGTCGACATCGCCAAGGACGCCCTCCAGTCCCGCACCACCTTCACCTGGCCGCCCGCCCAGGACCTGCCCGGCTACCGGCCGGTCACCAAGCCGCACGCCAAGCAGATCCGCGAGGCCGCCAAGCTGATCGTCCAGGCCAAGCGCCCGGTCCTGTACGTCGGTGGCGGCGTGATGAAGTCCGGCGCCACCGCCGAGCTGAAGGTCCTGGCCGAGCTGACCGGGATCCCCGTCACCACCACCCTGATGGCGCTGGGTTCGTTCCCGGACAGCCACCCGCTGCACGTGGGCATGCCCGGCATGCACGGCGCGGTCACCGCGGTCACCGCGCTCCAGAAGTCGGACCTGCTGATCGCCCTCGGCACCCGCTTCGACGACCGGGTCACCGGCAAGCTGGACAGCTTCGCCCCCTTCGCCAAGGTCATCCACGCCGACATCGACCCGGCCGAGATCGGCAAGAACCGCGCGGTGGACGTCCCGATCGTCGGCGACGCCCGCGAGGTCATCGCCGATCTGGTCCAGGCCGTCCAGGCCGAGCACACCGAGGGCCACACCGGCGACTACGCGGCCTGGTGGACCGACCTGAACCGCTGGCGCGAGACCTACCCGCTCGGCTACGACCTGCCCTCCGACGGCATGCTCTCCCCGCAGCAGGTCATCGAGCGGATCGGGCAGCTGGCTCCCCAAGGCACGATCTACGCGGCCGGCGTCGGCCAGCACCAGATGTGGGCCTCGCACTTCGTGAACTACGAGGAGCCCCGCACCTGGCTGAACTCCGGCGGTGCCGGAACGATGGGCTACGCCGTCCCCGCCGCGATGGGCGCCAAGGTCGGCGCTCCGGACCGCACGGTCTGGGCGATCGACGGCGACGGCTGCTTCCAGATGACCAACCAGGAGCTGGTCACCTGCGCGCTGAACAACATCCCGATCAAGGTCGCGATCATCAACAACGGCGCGCTGGGCATGGTCCGCCAGTGGCAGACCCTGTTCTACAACCAGCGGTACTCCAACACCGTCCTGCACGCCGACGAGACCGGTCACGGCACCGTCGGCTCGCAGCTCGGCGAGTCCACCGCCCCCCGCAAGGGCACCCGCGTCCCGGACTTCGTCAAGCTGTCCGAGGCCATGGGCTGCGTGGCCCTGCGCTGTGAGGACCCGGCCGACCTGGACAAGGTCATCGCCGAGGCCAACGCCATCAACGACCGTCCGGTCGTCATCGACTTCATCGTCCACGAGGACGCCATGGTCTGGCCGATGGTCGCCGCCGGCACCTCCAACGACGAGGTCATGGCCGCCCGGGGCGTCCGCCCCGACTTCGGCGACAACGAAGACGACTGAGCGCAGAGCGCAGAGAGAGACCGACGCACATGTCCAAGCACACGCTCTCCGTCCTGGTCGAGAACACCCCCGGCATCCTGGCCCGGATCGCCGCCCTGTTCTCCCGCCGCGGGTTCAACATCGACTCCCTCGCGGTCGGCGTCACCGAGCACCCCGACATCTCCCGCATCACGATCGTCGTGAACGTCGAGGACCTTCCGCTGGAGCAGGTGACCAAGCAGCTCAACAAGCTGGTCAACGTGCTCAAGATCGTCGAGCTGGAGCCCTCCGCCGCGATCCAGCGCGAGCTGGTCCTGGTCAAGGTCCGCGCCGACAACGAGACGCGCTCCCAGATCGTCGAGATCGTCCAGCTGTTCCGCGCCAAGACGGTGGACGTCTCCCCGGAGGCCGTCACCATCGAGGCCACCGGCGGGGCCGACAAGCTGGAGGCCATGCTCAAGATGCTGGAGCCCTTCGGCATCAAGGAGCTCGTCCAGTCGGGCACGATCGCCATAGGGCGTGGCGGACGGTCCATCACGGACCGCAGCCTGCGGGCGCTCGACCGCAGCGCCTGACCCGCCGTCCGCTCGTATCCCGAGACCGCAAGACTTCCTTTCCGTCCCCCGCCGTACGGTGGGAGCAACATCAGCGCACCAAGGAGATTCCCAGTGGCCGAGCTGTTCTACGAGAACGACGCCGACCTGTCCATCATCCAGGGCCGCAAGGTCGCGGTCATCGGCTACGGCAGCCAGGGCCACGCCCACGCGCTGTCGCTGCGTGACTCCGGCGTCGATGTCCGCGTCGGCCTCCAGGAGGGCTCCAAGTCCAAGGCGAAGGCCGAGGAGCAGGGCCTGCGCGTGGTCTCCGTCGCCGAGGCGGCGGCCGAGGCCGACGTCATCATGATCCTCACCCCGGACCCGATCCAGGCCCAGGTCTACGAGGAGTCCATCAAGGACAACCTGAAGGAGGGCGACGCGCTCTTCTTCGGCCACGGCTTCAACGTCCGCTACGGCTTCATCAAGCCCCCGGCGCACGTGGACGTCGCCCTGGTCGCCCCGAAGGGCCCGGGCCACCTGGTCCGCCGCCAGTACGAGGAGGGCCGCGGCGTTCCGTGCATCGCCGCCGTCGAGCAGGACTCCACCGGCAAGGCCTTCGAGCTGGCGCTCTCCTACGCGGCCGGCATCGGCGGCACCCGCGCCGGCGTCATCAAGACCACCTTCACCGAGGAGACCGAGACCGACCTGTTCGGTGAGCAGGCCGTCCTCTGTGGTGGCGCCTCGGCCCTGGTCAAGGCGGGCTTCGAGGTCCTGACCGAGGCCGGCTACCAGCCGGAGATCGCGTACTTCGAGTGCCTGCACGAGCTGAAGCTCATCGTGGACCTCATGTACGAGGGCGGCCTGGAGAAGATGCGCTGGTCGGTCTCCGAGACCGCCGAGTGGGGCGACTACATCACCGGCCCGCGCGTCATCACCGACGCCACCAAGGCCGAGATGAAGAAGGTCCTCGCCGAGATCCAGAACGGCGAGTTCGCCAACACCTGGATGGCCGAGTACAAGGCCGGTCTGCCGAAGTACAACGAGTACAAGAAGGCCGACGAGGAGCACCTGCTGGAGACCACCGGCAAGAAGCTCCGCAAGCTGATGAGCTGGGTGGACAGCGAGGAGAACTAGTCCTCGGACCCTCTCCGGCGCGGGGGCCGGGGCCGCATCCCACGGGTGCGGTCCCCGGCCCCCGCGCGCACCCCGGGCCGGGACCGCCGGGGTCGGGGCGCGGCCCGGTTGTCCACCTCGGCCAACCACGGACGGGTGATCCTTCCGGACAGGCGGAAAACCCTCCGCTCCGCGCCACTACACTGCTCAACACATACGCGTCAGGCCCACAGTGTCGTGCGTCTTCCACGCGGCTACCCCCTCCACCGCCTGCGGCCGTCGGGACGGCCGTCCGCACTGGACTTGTGAGGACCCACGTGAGCTCGAAACCTGTCGTACTCATCGCCGAAGAGCTGTCGCCCGCCACCGTCGAGGCCCTCGGCCCCGACTTCGAGATCCGGCACGTCAACGGAGCCGACCGCGCGGAGCTGCTGCCCGCGATCGTCGACGTGGACGCGATCCTCGTCCGCTCCGCCACCAAGGTCGACGCGGAGGCCATCGCGGCGGCCCGCAAGCTGAAGGTCGTGGCCCGCGCCGGTGTCGGCCTCGACAACGTGGACGTCTCCGCCGCCACCAAGGCCGGCGTGATGGTCGTGAACGCCCCGACCTCCAACATCGTGACCGCCGCCGAGCTGGCCTGCGGTCTGCTCATCGCCACCGCCCGCAACATCCCGCAGGCCAACACCGCCCTGAAGAACGGCGAGTGGAAGCGGAACAAGTACACGGGTGTCGAGCTGAGCGAGAAGACCCTCGGCGTGGTCGGCCTCGGCCGGATCGGCGTCCTGGTCGCCCAGCGCATGTCGGCCTTCGGGATGAAGGTCGTCGCCTACGACCCGTACGTGCAGCCCGCGCGGGCCGCTCAGATGGGCGTCAAGATGCTGACGCTCGACGAGCTGCTGGAGGTGGCCGACTTCATCACGGTGCACCTGCCCAAGACCCCCGAGACCCTGGGTCTCATCGGTGACGAGGCCCTGCACAAGGTGAAGCCCTCGGTCCGGATCGTCAACGCCGCGCGCGGTGGGATCGTGGACGAGGACGCGCTGTACTCGGCGCTGAAGGAGGGGCGCGTCGCGGCGGCCGGTCTGGACGTGTACGCGAAGGAGCCCTGCACGGACTCCCCGCTCTTCGAGCTGGACCAGGTGGTCTGCACCCCGCACCTGGGCGCCTCCACCGACGAGGCCCAGGAGAAGGCCGGCATCGCCGTGGCCAAGTCGGTGCGGCTGGCCCTCGCGGGCGAGCTCGTGCCGGACGCGGTCAACGTCCAGGGCGGGGTCATCGCCGAGGACGTGCGCCCGGGTCTGCCGCTCGCCGAGAAGCTGGGTCGGATCTTCACCGCCCTCGCCGGTGAGGTCGCGGTCCGGCTGGACGTCGAGGTCTGCGGCGAGATCACCCAGCACGACGTGAAGGTGCTCGAACTCTCCGCGCTCAAGGGCGTGTTCGAGGACGTGGTGGACGAGACGGTGTCCTACGTCAACGCCCCGCTGTTCGCGCAGGAGCGCGGCGTCGAGGTGCGGCTGACCACCAGCTCGGAGTCCCCCGACCACCGTAACGTCGTCACGGTCCGCGGCACCCTGTCGGACGGTCAGGAGGTCGCGGTCTCGGGCACGCTGGCCGGCCCGAAGCACCTCCAGAAGATCGTCGGCATCGGCGACTACGACGTGGACCTGTCGCTCGCCGACCACATGGTGGTGCTGCGCTACCAGGACCGTCCCGGCGTGGTCGGCACGGTCGGCCGGATCCTCGGCGAGGCCGGTCTGAACATCGCGGGCATGCAGGTGGCGCGCGCGGAGGAGCACGGCGAGGCCGTCGCCGTCCTCACCGTCGACGACACCGTGCCGCAGTCGGTGCTGACGGAGATCTCCGAGGAGATCGGCGCGGCCTCGGCGCGCTCGGTCAACCTGGGCTGATCCCGGCGCCGGGCGACCGGCGGACGTGGCGGAAGGGCCCGGAGGATCGCCTCCGGGCCCTTTCCCGTGCCCCGTGCCCGCTCCGACTCCTCAGGGGGTGCCGGGGGCGGCGGCGCGCGGGTCCGTGCGGTCGGGGGAGGCTCCCGGGGTCGGGCACGGGGTCCGGTCCCGGTGGCCGCGCAGCAGCAGGGCCGCCGGGACGGCCGCGGCCAGCAGCACGGCGGTGCCGCCGAGGGCCGCGTACCCCATGCCGTGCACGAAGGCGGTGCGGGCCGACTCCAAGAGCGCTTCGCCGGCCGGGCCGCCGGTGCGGGCGGCGGCGGCCGCGGCCGCGCCCAGGGTCTCACGGGCCGCGGGGTCCGTGCCCGCCAGGTCCGCCCGGTAGACGGCGGTTCCCAGGCTCCCGAGCAGGGCCATGCCCAGGGCGCCGCCGAACTCCTGGCCGGTCTCCAACAGCGCGGCCGCCGAACCGGCCTTCGCCACCGGGGCCGCCCCCAGGGCCAGGTCGGAGACCAGGGACATCACGGTGACGATGCCGCAGGCGAGGACGGTGGCGCCGGTCAGCAGCAGGGCCAGGGAGTCCGTGCCCACCCGGCCGAGCAGCGCGAACCCGGCCGCGGCGATCACGAATCCGGCGGCCACGACCGGGCCCCGACCGAACCGACCGCCCAGCGCCGCGGCGGCGGGGGCCGCGGCACCCACCGCGAGGGAGGGCGCCAGGCTCCACAGCGCCGCTTCCAGGGAGCCCATGCCGAGCACGGACTGCAGGTACTGGGTGGAGAAGTAGGCGGAGCCCATCATCGCGAACGCGGCCACGGTGTTGAGGGTGACGCCCGCCCCGAAGCGACGGTCCCGGAACAGCCCCCGGTCGATCATGGCCCCGGACCGGGTCCGTTGGCGCCGGACGAACAGCCAGGTGAAGCCCAGCCCGACGACCACGGCCGTCAGGGGGAGGGGCTGAGGACCCCGGGCGGCGCTCTCCTTCAGTCCGTACACCACCGGCAGCACGGCCGCCATGGACAGCGGCACGCTCAGCAGGTCGAAGCGGCCGGGGGAGGGGTCCCGGGACTCCGGGACCAGGAGGGGCGCGAGGATCAACAGCAGCGCCATCGCGGGCACGTTGACCAGGAAGACCGACCCCCACCAGAAGTGCTCCAGCAGCAGGCCGCTGAGGACGGAGCCGAGGGCGATGCCCCCGGCCATGGCCCCCGACCACAGGGCGACGGCCTTGCTCCGCTGGGCCTCGTCCCGGAACAGGTCGCGGACCAGGGCGAGGGTGGAGGGCATCAGGGTGGCCCCGCCGACGCCCAGCAGGATCCGGGCCGCGATGAGCATCTCGGCGCTGCCGGCGTACGCGGCGGCCACGGAGGCGGTGCCGAAGGCGGCGGCGCCCGCCAGGAGCAGCCTGCGGCGGCCGATCCGGTCGCCCAGCGACCCCATGGTGAGCAGGAGCCCGGCCAGGGCGAAGGCGTAGCTGTCGAAGATCCACAGTTGCTGGGTGGCGCTGGGGTCCAGCTCCCGGGTGAGGGCGGGGACCGCGAAGTAGAGGACGGAGACGTCCATCGAGACCAGGAGGAGGGGCAGCAGGAGGACGGTGAAGGCGGTCCATTCCCGGCGCCCGGCGCGGGCTGCGGAGTGCGTCATGGCGAGGAATGTACAGCCGTCATAAACGTCTGTCTATGACGCTTGTGTGAAACGCGTGTCTTGTACTGCCGTCTTGTACGGGTGTCTTGGTAGGGTCCGGCGCATGGGACACAAGGAAGACCTGCTCGAAGGCGCCAAGAAGTGCCTGCTGGAGAAGGGGTTCGCGCGCACCACCGCGCGCGACATCGTGACCGCCTCCGGCGCGAACCTGGCCTCCATCGGCTACCACTACGGATCCAAGGACGCCCTGCTCACCCAGGCGTACGTGGCCCTCGTCGGCGAGAGCGGATTCCCGGCCGACCCCTCCGGTGCGCCGGGGAGCCTGGACCGCTTCCGCGAGGTCTGGGAAGCGGTCGTGGCCCGGCAGGAGGAGGCCCGACCGGTCTGGGCCGCGAGCCTGGAGGTGGCCCTCGCCGGTGACCGGCTGCCCGAGCTGCGCGCTCTCTTGACGGCCTCTCAGGAAGAGGGGCGCCGGGGCCTGGTGGCCATGTTCACGGGCCGCCCGGAGGAGGAGGTGACCGAGCGCGAGATGCGGACCCTCGGCGCCTTCTACCAGGCGCTGCTCAACGGGCTGATGGTGCAGTGGACCTTCGACCCGGAGTCGGCGGCCACCGCCGAGGAGCTCACCGAGGGCATGCGTCTGGCCGCGGAGGCGGCCCGCGGGTGACCTCCGTCCGCGTCCGCCCTCCCGCGGCGGCCCTCCGCCCCGCGCGATCCCGCCCGGGCGGTGGGCTCAGGGGGCCAGTCGGCGGGCCTTGAGGGACATGTGGAGGAGGAGCCGGTCCTCGCCCTCGTCGAGGTCCAGCCCGGTGAGCTGCTCGACCCGGGAGAGCCGGTAGTAGAGGGTCTGGCGGTGGATGCCCAGGGCCGCCGCCGCCCGACCGGCCTGACCGGCGCAGTCGAGGAACACCTCGGCGGTCCGGGCCAGTTCGGGATGGGCTGGGGAGAGCAGGGCCTCCGTGGCCGGGTCCCGCACGGCCCCCGGCGGCAGGGCCGCCAGCATTCGGTACGGGCCGATCTCCGCCCATCGGGCCACCGGGCCGCCCTGCGGGCGGGCCGCCGCCGATCGGGCGGCCGCCACCGCCTCCTGCCAGGCCGCACCCAGGTCGGCCAGGCCGCGGCGGGCCGTCGCCACCCCGGCGGTGCTCCCGCCGCCCGCCCCCGGCGCGCCCCCGCTCCCGTTCACCCCGCCCGCCCGCGCGGGGCCGGCCGCCGGGGCGCGCCCGGCCGGTCGCCCCGCAGGGCCCGGTCCCGTACCGCCCGCGCCCCCCGCGACCAGCCGCTCCGCGGCCGCCACCGCCGGACCCGCCGCCTCCGCCGACCGCAGCCGCAACAGCACCGCCAGGGCCGGCGGGCCCTCCGACCGGGCCGGGGCCACGCAGACCGCGGCCGCGCCCGGCACCGACTGCGGGAGCTCCCCGTACCAGGGGGACACGCACACCACCGCGTGGAGGCCGTCGGCCGCCGCCCCCAGGGCGGACCGGAGGGCCGCCACCGCCATGTCCTGCTGCCAGCCCCGGTGGGCCGTCAGCACCGCCTGGAACTCGCGGGAGAGGTCCGCGCCCGCCTTCGCCTCGTCGGCCAGCAGCGTCCCGATCCGGGCCGCCACCTCCATGGCCGCGTCCAGCCGGGCGGCGTCCGGGCCCGGTTCGGTGTCCAGTAGCCACACGTACCCGTGCACGATGCCCCGGTGCCGGACCGGCAGGCAGATCCGGCCCCGGAACACCCCGGCGTCCGGGGCCGCGGGGATCCGGACCGGGCCGGTGGCCTGGGCGATGCCGAAGCCCTCGAACCAGCTGCGGACCGCCGCCGTGGACTGCCGGGTCAGGATCGAGCGGGTGCGCACCGGGTCCATGGCGAGGTCGTCCTCGCTGTCGTGCGCGCCGAAGGCGATCAGCTGGAAATCGCGGTTCTCCAGGGTCGCCGGGGCGCCCAGCAGCGCCGAGATCTCGTCCACCAGGTCCTGGTAATCGCCTTTCACGCGGTCATTCTCCCACCCCTTCAGACATCTGTCTGAGATCGCGACCACGGATGCGTGACAGGTGTCGATGGTCGAGGATCGGATCGATCCTTAGGTTTCACGGTGGTTCTCCGTGTCGCGACGGTATAAGGATGATCTGTTCATCTTCATGACTTTCGTGGCGCTTTCCGCACTAGCTTTCTGCCACCCGTTGGAGGTGCCCCCGTGCTGGGTCCCGTGATCCTCGCCGCGTCCCGCAGCGACAAGATGCGCAAGATCGTCTCTGCTGCCCCGGTGACCAAGCCGGTGGTGAACCGCTTCATCCCGGGCGAGACCGTCGACCAGGTGATCCCGATCGTGTCGGAGCTCGACGCGAAGGGCCTGGAGGTCACCCTCGACGTCGTCGGCGAGGACATCACCACGGTGGAGCAGTCGCACGCCGCCCGCGACGCCTACCTGGAGCTCATCGGCCGCCTCAAGGAGCTGGGCCTGGGCACCAGGGCCGAGATGTCCGTGAAGCTGTCGATGTTCGGCCAGTCGCTGCCGACCTCCGTGACCGCCCCGGCCTTCGAGAACGGCCACGAGCTGGCCCTCTCCAACGTCCGCCCGGTCGTCGAGGCCGCCGCCGCCATCGGCACCACGGTCACCCTGGACGCCGAGGACCACACCACCCTCGACTCGATGTTCGCCATCCACGAGGAGCTGCGGAAGGACTTCCCGCAGACCGGCTGCGTCATCCAGGCCTACCTCTTCCGCACCGAGGCCGACGCCCGCCGCCTGGCCGCCGCCGGCAGCCGCGTGCGCATCGTCAAGGGCGCCTACAAGGAGCCCGCCGAGGTCGCCTACCTGGACAAGGGCGAGATCGACAAGGCGTACGTGCGGATCCTGAAGATCCTCATGGCCGGCGACGGCTACCCGATGATCGGCTCGCACGACCCGCGCCTCATCGCCATCACCCAGGAACTGGCCCGCCAGGCCGGCCGCAAGCTCGACGAGTACGAGTTCCAGATGCTGTACGGCATCCGCAGCGAGGAGCACGTCCGCCTCGCCGCCGAGGGCCACCGGATGCGCGTGTACACCGCCTACGGCACCGACTGGTACGGATACTTCATGCGCCGCCTCGCCGAGAAGCCGGCCAACCTGCTCTTCTTCGTCCGCTCGATGATCACCAAGAACTAGCTCGGCCCGAGCGCCCCCGGTCGGCAGAACACCCCTCACCAAGGAGACACCCCTCTCATGGATGCTGTGACCCAGGTCCCCGCGCCGGTCAACGAGCCGGTTCACTCCTACGCCCCCGGCAGCCCCGAGCGCGCCCGCCTGGAGGCCCAGCTCAAGCAGCTGGCGGAGAACCCGATCGAGCTCCCGATGACCATCGACGGGGTCAAGCGGATGGGCGGCGGCGACCGCTTCGACGTGGTGCAGCCGCACGCGCACAAGTCCGTCATCGGCACCTACGCCAACGCCACGCGGCAGGACGCCCAGGACGCGATCGACGCCGCCCTGGCCGCCGCCCCGGCCTGGCGCGCCATGTCCTTCGACGACCGCGCCGCGATCATCCTGCGCGCCGCCGAGCTCCTCGCCGGCCCCTGGCGCGAGAAGCTGGCCGCGTCCACCATGCTCGGCCAGTCCAAGACCGCCCAGCAGGCCGAGATCGACACCCCCTGCGAGCTCGTCGACTTCTGGCGCTTCAACGTCCACTTCGCCCGCCGGATCCTGGCGGAGCAGCCGGAGGCCAACTCCGCCGGCGTGTGGAACCGCAGCGACCACCGCCCGCTGGAGGGCTTCGTCTACGCGATCACGCCGTTCAACTTCACGGCCATCGCGGGCAACCTGCCCACCGCCCCCGCCCTCATGGGCAACGTCGTGGTGTGGAAGCCGTCCCCGACGCAGACCCACTCCGCCGTGCTGCTGATGGAGCTCCTGGAGGCCGCCGGCCTGCCCAAGGGCGTCATCAACCTGGTCACCGGCGACGGCATCGCCGTCTCCGAGGTCGCCCTGGAGCACCCGGAGCTGGCCGGCATCCACTTCACCGGCTCCACCAAGACCTTCCAGTACCTCTGGAAGACCGTCGGCAACAACATCGAGAAGTACAAGTCCTACCCGCGCCTGGTCGGCGAGACCGGCGGCAAGGACTTCGTCGTGGCGCACCCCTCCGCGGACCGCGCCATCCTCAAGACCGCCCTGACCCGTGGCTCCTTCGAGTTCCAGGGCCAGAAGTGCTCGGCCTCCTCCCGCGCCTACGTCCCGGCCTCCATCTGGAACGACGGCTTCAAGGAAGAGTTCGCCGCCGAGGTCGACGGCATCACCATGGGCCCGGTCACCGACCTGTCGAACTTCATCGGCGCCGTCATCGACGAGCGGTCCTTCGCCAAGAACAAGGCCGCCATCGACCGCGCCCAGGCCGACCCGACCTGCACCGTCGTCGCGGGCGGCAGCTACGACGACTCCGAGGGCTACTTCGTCCGCCCGACGGTCATCGCGTGCACGGACCCGGAGAACGAGGTCTTCACCACCGAGTACTTCGGCCCGATCCTCGCCGTGTACGTCTACGAGGACGACAAGTACGACGAGATGCTGGCCCAGATGGAGTCCGTCTCCGCCTACGCCCTCACCGGCTCCGTCATCGCCCAGGACCGCTACGCGGCCGCGGACACGATGGAGAAGCTCCGCTTCGCCGCGGGCAACTTCTACATCAACGACAAGTCCACCGGCGCCGTCGTCGGCCAGCAGCCCTTCGGCGGCGGCCGCGCCTCCGGCACCAACGACAAGGCCGGTGCCGCCTCCAACCTGCTCCGCTGGACCTCGACCCGCTCCATCAAGGAGACCCTGGTCCCGCCGACCGAGTACGGCTACCCCCACATGGGCTGACCCGCCCCGGGGCCGCCCGCCGGCCCCGCCCCTGACCCCGCCCCCGTTCCGGTACCCCCAAGTCCGGAGCGGGGGCGGTTCCCATTCCCTGGGGGACCGACGGCTGCTACCTTGGCTCCAGTTGTCGTGTGCGGTGACGCGCTCCTCAACCTGGGCCCGGTACCCGGGGGAGCAAAGGGCTCTGACGAGCTCCCGCGCGGGGTCGGGATTCCACCACTGGGAATACGCAACCTGCCAGTGTCCGTGCCGGGACGGATCTCAGGGAGACGTATGTCCAGGCGCACGCACAATCGTCATCGCATCGCCGTCATCTGCCGGGCCGCCACTGGGCTGCCCCACCTCACCTGCCTTCGATGGGCGACAGAAGGTCTGATCGACAGGTACCAGCCGGTTCCGGACGCGGACCTGCCAGGTCAGCGTGCGTTCGAAGCACGGCTCGTGCTGTCGCTTGTCGACGCCCTGCGGCATGAACAGGTGGAAGGCGCCCTGCTCGGGTTCACGGCCTCCGAGCCGAGCAGGGAAGGTTTGACGCTGACGCTGCACCCGGCCATGGCCGATCGGGTGCTGGCCGCGGCCCTGCCCCGCAGGGACATGTTGTACGGCGGCCTGCGGGGTGTTCCCGGACTCAGGCTCACGGGTTCTCCCGGCCGGTGGTGGCTCCGGGGGCTCCTCGACGGAGCACGGGTCCGACTGCGGCATCCGGACCCCTTCTGGAGGCCGGTACTTCCGCAAGGGGCGCCTGACCTTGTTCATGTCTGGCGACAGAGCCCGCGGCATCCCCACGGCAGTGAGTTGCCCGCTCATCGTCCGCTGCGTCACGGACAGGACTGGCTGCTCAGTCGTGCACTCCGCCGACCTCGTCTGGTCAACGGGGCGGGCGCCGCTCACGGATGGGCGAACACCTACGCGCACGGCAGCCGTGGGATCACCATCGAATGGTGCTGCGCGATGCCCGCGTCCGACATGGCGCGGCTCCTCGTGCGCAGCGGGCTGACGGCCGAGGCCGAGGGGTTGCCGCCGACCAAGCGTCCCCAGCGCGAGAACTGGTCCGCCTACGGACTCTTGGAGCTCGGAGAAGCGGTGCTCACCGTGAGGCAAGGCCACTGCGCGGAGCGGGCCACGGCATCACTGCGAGCGTCGTCGTGATCACCGTCGTCATCGTGTCGGCTGCCGTCCTCGCCTTGACCAGAGTGGTGCGGGACATCCTGATCCTTCAGCAAGTGCGAGCGGTCATGGACGGTTGCTCGGCTGAGGATCGCGTCCGGATCGGCATGGAGCTGACCGGGGCACTCGGCGGTTTCCCCGGGCGGTCGGCCACACAGGAGCCCACGTCCGTACCTCAGGAGGCCGCGGCGTCGCCACTTGGCGGAGGGCACCCGAGTCCCTGACCCCGCCCCCGTTCCGGTACCCCCAAGTCCGGAGCGGGGGCGGTTCTTCTTGCGGGTCCCGGCAGCCCCCGCCGCCGGAACCCCCCACCGGCGGGCCGGCGGGGCTGTGGGGGACGTACTCGACGGGGAAGCGGGGCCTAGACCTCGATCAGGACCTGGTCCAGGGACTTGCGGACCAGGTCGGGGACCTCGCAGTCGGGGGCCGGGTAGCCCACCGGGATGACCGCGAACGCCTTCTCGTTCTCCGGGCGGCCCAGCACCTCGCCGAGGAAGCGCATCGGGCTGGGAGTGTGCACCAGGGCCGCCAGGCCCGACAGGTGCAGGGCCGACAGCAGCATCCCTACCGCGATGCCCACCGACTCGTCCACGTAGTAGTGCTTGCGCTTCTCGCCGTCCGGGCCCAGCCAGTACCGCTGTTGGAAGACCACCACCAGGGCGGGCGCGTCCGTCAGGTGGGTCTTCACCGCGTCCGTGCCCAGCGGGCGCAGCGCGGCCAGCCACTCCTCGCCCAACCGGCCGTCGTAGGAGAGGCGCTCCTCCTCCTCGGCCGCCTCCCGGATCCGGGCCCGCACCTGCGGGTCCTTCACCAGGACGAAGGTCCAGGGCTGCTGGTGGGCCCCGGACGGCGCGGTCGCCGCGCAGGCCACGGCGTCCCGGACCACCTGCTCCGGGACCGGGTCGGCGGAGAAGCTGCGCACCGTGCGGCGCCCGTCCATCCGCAGCCGCAGGTCCGCGGCCCGGGCCAGGGATTCCTCGCCGGGCATCCGCGCGGGCCGATAGGCCACCGGACGGTACGGATCGCCGTGGGTGGGCGTCCAATGCTGGGTCAGTTCGGACATGGCCCGAGTCTGCGGCCCGGGAACCGCGGCGACCAGAGCGGCCTCCGGTCGGTTCGTCCCTCCTGTCACCAACAGGAGCACTATGACCGTCGGCGCCGAACGTCGATTCCCGGCCCGGGAAGGCCGCGGTGACGTTCGTGACCCGGGCGGTCCCGGAGGGCTCCGGCCGGCCCGGCCCGTCCGTGTCGACCGGGTCGGCCCCCTTACCGGTCGGGACCCGGAACGGCTCGCCGCGCACGGCGTGCGCACCGTCGTCGACCTGCGCGAAGAGCAGGAACGGGAAGGGGCCGCGAAGGAGCGGGCGCGGCGCCCGAAGGAGGGCGCCACGGTCCGTTTCCCCCGCGCCGGACCCCTCCACCACGACGCCGGGCACCCGCGTCCGGCACTCCGACATGCGGAACCCCCGCCTGTTTCCGGCCTTTCCGCACTCCTGCGGTCCGCCGGCCCGGCAGAGGCGGGGCCCGCCCCGCCGCGGGCGAGACTGGGCGGATGACGACGCACACCCTGACCCGCCACACCGCGCAGCTGACCCCGGCCGACCTCGCCGAGATCCGGGAACTCCTCGACGCCGCCTTCGAAGGGGACTTCGCCGAGGAGGACTTCGAGCACGCCCTCGGCGGGATGCACGTCCTGCTCCGCGAGGACGGCCCCGGGGGCGCGCTCCTCGCCCACGGCAGCGTGGTGCAGCGCCGGGTCCTGCACGGCGGCCGGGCCCTGCGCACCGGGTACGTGGAGGCCGTGGCGGTCCGGGCCGACCACCGGCGGCGCGGGCTGGGCGGGCTGGTCATGGCGGAGCTGGAGCGGGTGGTCGAGGCGGCCTACGTGCTCGGGGCCCTGTCCGCCTCGGAGGAGGGCGCGGCCCTGTACGCGGGGCGGGGCTGGCGGTGCTGGCCGGGACGGATCGGGGCGCTGGGCCCGGCGGGCCCGGTCGCGCTGCCCGAGGAGGAGGGCAGCACCTACCTGTGGGTCCCGGCGGGCGCGACCGCCCCCGACCCGGCCGGGCGGCTGGACTTCGACTGGCGGGACGGGGACGTGCTCTGAGGGGCGCGCGCTCCGAGGGGCGCGCCCTCTGCGGGGGAGTGCTCCGAGGGCGAGCGTTCCGAGACGATGGGCCGCCCGGTCGAAGCGGGCCCGGGAGGCCCGCCGCAGGGGTCGGAGCGCGACGCGGGAGTCCCGCCGGGTGAGCGCGGGGGTCCCGCCGGGTGAGCGTCCGTCTCAAATGCTAGGAAGTCCGAGTATCTGCCGGGACATACAGCGGAACCTGCCCTAGCTTTGTAGGAGCCGAACGTCTCGCTGATCCAGCGAATGGCGGTCGAGAGCGCGCGCCCTTTGGCAGGCAACCCCTGCGGCGCACGGCTCCCCGCCCCTTCCGGCGCCTTGGAGAACCCCTCATCCCGCGGTCCCGCCCGTGCGCGGCCGCATCCGTGATCTCAAGGAGTCGATCACCATGTCCGAGACGACCGCGGTCCGTCGCGTCCGCCACGCCGCCCCCACCGCCGCCGCCGACCGCAAGAACGCCGCCGCCGCCCTCCAGCGGGCCCTGGACCGCCGTGACAACGGCGGCCAGACCGGCCACGTCCACTGATCAGGCACGTCCGCAAAGGCCCCGACTGACACGCCTTGTCCAGTATCCGGACAAGGCGTGTCAGCGAATGGGACAGGGAGTACGGTTCCGTCATGGCGACCAGCATCAATCTCGCAGTGATCCCCGGTGACGGCATCGGACGGGAAGTCGTGGCACAGGGCCTCAAGGTCCTCACCGCGGTCCTGCCCCAGGACGTCAAGCTGGAGACCAAGGAATACGACCTCGGCGCCCAGCGTTGGCACCGCACCGGCGAGACCCTGCCGGACGCGGAGCTGGAGGCCCTCAAGGGCCACGACGCGATCCTGCTCGGCGCCATCGGCGACCCCTCGGTCCCCTCCGGCGTCCTGGAGCGCGGCCTGCTCCTGAAGCTCCGCTTCGCCTTCGACCACTTCATCAACCTGCGCCCCTCGAAGCTCTTCCCGAACACCGCCACCCCGCTGGCCGGCCGTCCGGAGATCGACTTCGTGGTCGTCCGCGAGGGCACCGAGGGCCCGTACACCGGCAACGGCGGCTCCCTGCGCACCGGGACCCCTGCCGAGGTGGCCACCGAGGTCAGCGTGAACACCGCCTACGGCGTGGAGCGCGTGGTCCGGGACGCCTTCGCACGGGCCGCCGCCCGCCCCCGCAAGAAGCTGACCCTCGTGCACAAGAACAACGTGCTCGTCTACGCCGGTCACCTGTGGAAGAACACCTTCGACCGGGTGGCCGCTGAGTACCCCGAGGTCACCACGGACTACCTGCACGTGGACGCGGCGACGATCTTCTTCGTCACGCAGCCCGAGCGGTTCGACGTGATCGTCACGGACAACCTCTTCGGCGACATCCTCACCGACCTGGCCGCCGCCGTCACCGGTGGCATCGGGCTGGCCGCCTCGGGCAACATCAACCCGACCGGTGCCTTCCCGTCCATGTTCGAGCCCGTGCACGGCTCCGCCCCCGACATCGCGGGCACCGGCAAGGCCGACCCCACCGCGACGGTCCTCTCCGTCGCCCTGCTCCTGCGCCACCTCGGCCGGGACGCGGAGGCCGCCCGCATCGAGGAGGCCGTCTCCGCGGACCTCGCCGAGCGCGACGGCACCTTCCGCAGCACGGACGAAATCGGCGACGCGCTCGCCGCCCGCGTAGCCGGCTGACCCGGCCGCGTACGCTCCCCGAAGCCGCCGGGTCCGCCCCCACGGGCGCCCGGCGGCTTCTCCTGTGCGGCCTCCGGGTGCCACCATCTCCCCTGGACCGCACCACCGGCTTTCTCCGCAGCCGCCCTCCGCGCGATAATCGAACGCGGGGCCGCGGAATGCGGGGATGCCCGACGTGCTAGGTACGCCGTTGAGCGCGGTCCACTCCACACGACCGGTGAAGGACACGCACCCATGACGACGCCCACGATCGAGCTCAAGCCCTCCTCCCACCCGCTCTCGGACGCGGAGCGCGAGGCGATCCTGGCCAATCCCGGATTCGGCCGGCACTTCACCGACCACATGGTCACGATCAAGTGGACGGAGGGTCGCGGCTGGCACGACGCCGAGCTGGTGCCCTACGCGCCGCTGTCCGTGGACCCGGCCAACATGACCCTGCACTACGCGCAGACGATCTTCGAGGGGCTGAAGGCCTTCCGGCAGCCCGACGGCGGCGTGGGCACCTTCCGCCCGCAGGCCAACGCCGAGCGCTTCCAGGCGTCCGCCCGCCGCATGGCCATGCCGGAGCTGCCCACCGAGCTGTTCCTGGCCGCCTGCGACGCGCTGGTCCAGCAGGACCGTGCCTGGGTTCCCTCCTCCGGCGAGGCCAGCCTCTACCTGCGGCCCTTCATGTTCGCCACCGAGGTCGGCCTGGGCGTCCGCCCGGCCAACGAGTTCCTCTTCATGGTGATCGCCTCCCCGGCCGGCGCCTACTTCTCCGGCGGGGTCAAGCCGGTCTCGGTCTGGCTCTCCGAGGAGTACGTCCGCGCCGTCAAGGGCGGCACCGGAGCGGCGAAGACCGGCGGCAACTACGCGGCCTCCCTCGTCGCCCAGGCCGAGGCCGCCGGACACGGCTGCGACCAGGTGGTCTGGCTGGACGCCGTGGAGCACCGCTGGGTCGAGGAGATGGGCGGCATGAACCTGTACTTCGTGTACGGGGACCGCATCGTCACCCCCGAGCTGACCGGCTCCCTGCTGCCCGGCATCACCCGTGACTCGCTCCTCACCATCGCCCGCGACCTCGGCTACACCGCCGAGGAGGGCCGCATCTCCACCGAGGACTGGAAGCGCGACACCGAGAACGGCACCCTCACCGAGGTCTTCGCCTGCGGCACCGCCGCCGCGATCACCCCGGTCGGCTCCGTGAAGTCGCACGCCGCGAGCTGGACCCAGGGCGACGGCGAGCCCGGCGAGGTCACCATGAAGCTCCGCACGGCGCTCCTGGACCTCCAGACCGGCCGCACCCCCGACACCCACGGCTGGATGCACCCGCTGGGCGACTGATCGCGGACGGAACGCGCGAACGGGGTGGGCCCCGCCGGAC
>NZ_JBEOSD010000043.1:0-54534 GCF_040302735.1 Streptomyces sp. NPDC097619
ACCTTCCCGTAGGTGAGCATGCGGCCCTCGTCGTCGCTTTCGCCGATCTCGGCGTCCAGGCGCTCCAGGACCCGCTGGGCGACGCTGGAGGGGTGGCCCAGCCAGATCGGGGTGGACAGGACCAGGATGTCGCAAGCCAGGATCGTGTCCCTGATAGCCGGCCAGGCGTCACCCTCACCCATGTCGGTCTTCACCCCCGGCCGGACGTCATGATCCGCGACCCGGATGGTCTTGCCCGTCACCCCGTGCCGGCCGAGCGCCGCCATGGTCTGCTCGGCCAGCAACTGCGAACTCGACGGGGTGGGCGAAGGGGACAGGGAGCAGACGAGCGCAACGGCGCGGAGCGGAGTGTGATCGCTGGAAGTCATGATCCGCGTCTGCCCCGATGGGGCGACCCCTACCGGGATCGACCGGATTCCTCCGGATGTGCGCCTTCCGCCGTGCCCGGGACGCCGCGCCCCCGTCCTGTCCGCGCGCCCCTACGGCGGGGAGGCGGACGAGTCCCGCAGGTGGTCGAGGCGGCGGATGACCGGGGTGGCGGCCACTCCGTGCACGAGCACCGAGAGCAGGACGGTGAATGCGGTGAGGGACCACAGCTGGGGCGCCTCCGCCGCGAAGTGGGGGCTGTGGCCGAGGGCGTAGGCGAGGTAGAACAGCGAGCCGATGCCGCGGATGCCGAAGGCCGCCGTCACCAGGCGCTCCCTCGGGCCACCCGCGGCGCCCACCAGACTCAGCCAGGCCGTGAGGGGACGGACGACGAGGACGAGGACAAGGGCGAAGACGGCACCTCGCCAGGTGAGGTGGGCCCACCCCTCGGTGGCGAGGTACCCACCGAGGAGGAACAGCAGGAAGGCCGTCAGCAGGCGCTCGACCTGCTCGGTGAATCCGTGGAGCACGCGGTGGTAGCCGTGGCCGCGTTCCGCGGCGCGGATGGTGCAGGCGGTGACGAACACGGCGAGGAAGCCGTACCCGTGCAGGAGCTCGGTGGCGCCGTACGCCGCGAACGTCGCCCCGAGGGCGACGAAGCCCTCCATGTGCTCCGACAGCCGCAGCGCCGAGGGGCGCGCGCGGAAGAACATCCGGCCGAGCAGCCGGCCGGTGGCGAAGCCCACCGCGATCCCGATGGCGACACGGGCCAGGAGGTCCACGGCGAACCAACGGACGGGCCACACCTGGGCCGACGGTGCGGCGACGGCCGAGGCCAGGGCGATCGCCCCCAGGACGAACGGGAACGCCAGACCGTCGTTGAGGCCCGCCTCGGCGGTGAGGGAGAAGCGGACCTCGTCCTCGTCGTCCTCCGCCTCGCTAGGCTCGCCGACCCTCACCTCGGACGCCAGCACCGGGTCGGTGGGTGAGAGGACCGCCGCCAGAAGGACCGCTGACGCGACGGGCCAGCCCAGCAGCGGCGCCGCCACCACGGCCGCCACCGCGATGGTCAGGGGCATCGCGACGCCCAGCAGCCGCCACGGACCCGCCCACGACCGCCACCCCACCGGCCGGTTCAACGCGAGCCCCGCACCCATCAGGGAGACGATCACGCACAGCTCCGTGGCGTGCTCGACCCACAGCCGGTCTTCCCCCGGTCGCACAGCGGGCACCCCTGGGAGCGAGGCAGCCACCATGCCGGCGGCCAGGAACACCATCGGCATCGACAGCGGGCGGCGGAAGAGCAGCCGGGGGAGCACGGCCGCGCCCAGTGCGACGAGGCCCATGGCCAGGTACACGGCGTCGGAGAGGGTCACCCGACCGGTCCCGTCCTCATGTCCCCACACCACCTCGCCACGGCTGTCACCCGGCATCCGGATGCGTGTCCGGCGTCGGTTCGGACCCTGCGCATACCCCGGGACCGACAGGCCTCACTCCCCGGAGCGGACCGGGCTCATCGGGCGTCGAGGAGCCCGGCGGAGTGACTGCGGAGCGACGGAGGGGGTTCTCAGGTGCGAATCCGCGGATCGGGGGTAGACGCGGCTCATGATCGCCTCTATGCCTCTGGCCGCTTCCGCCTCGCCGTCCCTGCTCCTGATCCTCGCGGGGGTGGTCGTCGTCCTGCTCCTGATCGGCGCGTTCTGGTACGGGAGCAGACGCGCCGCGGCCCGCAAGGACCCCGGCACCACCCCCGCCCAGCAGAACCCGGCCGCCCGCGCCCGGAGCCGGTCCTGGGAAACTCCCGACCAGTCCGACCCCCAGGACCGCCGGGAGGGCCCCTGACCGCTCGGTCGATATCGCCCCGATCCGCCGGGTCCGTTTCCGGCCGGGCCCACCCGGCCGGAAACGGACCCGGCGGTGTCACGTTCGAGGTACCTCCGGCGGCGCGCCGGGTCGAGGGGAGACGACCCTCACACGCCCCTCACACGCCCGGGGCCACCGCGGTCGCGTCGCTCCGCCCCCCGGACGCGTGGAGGCACAACCGACCCGCCGCGACGGCGCGCCGGGGCCGACGACGCGCCAGGCCTGCGGCGGCACGGGGGTCGAGGGTGGTGCGCCACGTCAGCCCCGGGTGGCGGAAACGCAGGTGGGACAGGGCGCGGTGGCCGAGGCCCGCACCGAGGAGGTGTTCGTCGATGACCAGGCCCGTGATGAGCCCCTGCTCGCAGTCAGCGCACAGCCGGTAGTGCACCTGTCCGACGACCCTGCGGGCCCGGACCAGCAGCAGGCAGTTGCCCTCCTCCCCCGGAGGGCCGGGGATGCTCGTCCCCAGGAGCGTCACGTCCCGGGCCCGGCGGCCGCGGCGTCGGAGGGCTCCGGTGATTCCGGACCAGCCGAGCAGCCGCGCGCGGCGCGGGCGCCGACGGCTGACGGCCACCCCGTACGGGGGACGTGCGGCGGACAGTGCGGGGTGTGCCGTGGCTGCGTCCATGACCGTGCGTGTGCCCTGTCGTGGTGACTTGACGCGGCCCCACCCGGTGATCGCTGCCCGCCGCCGGCCGGGGCCCGGCCCCGTCGGGTCGGTGGGGGCCGTGCCCGGGTCCCTGCCGAAAGACCCTTCGGGAGGGACCCGATGAACCGGGCGGCCCTGGGTACACGCCGATCAACGGTCGGTCGGGGCGCACGGCGGTGCGACGGTCGACGGAACGCGATGTGAAGGAAGCGAAGGAGGTGATCGCCGTGTCGAGCGGGCAGACGCACTCCCCCACCACCGAACGGCAGGTGCACGGGGCCGCGCAGGAGCCGGTGAGTGAGCTGGTGCAACGCGCCTCGGAGCAGCTGACCGAGCTGGTGCGCGGTGAACTACGCCTGGCACAGGCTGAGTTGAGGCAGAAGGGGAAGCGTTACGGCAAGGGTGGCGGTCTGGTCGGCGGCGCGGGGGTCGTCGGTTTCCTCATGCTGCAGGCGCTGGTGGCGGCGGCGATCGCCGCGCTGGCGGTCGTCCTCCCCGTGTGGGCCGCCGCGTCGATCGTCGCCGGGCTGCTGGGCGTGATCGCCGCGGTGATGGCTCTGAGCGGGAAGAAGCAGGTCGGCCGCGCGGGGTCACCGGCACCGGAGCAGACCATCGAGAACGTCAAGGCCGATGTGGCCCGGATCAAGGAGAGTGCGCGGCGATGAGCGAGCCGGACCATGAGGACACCGACGCCCCCACGCCCGAGGAACTGCGCGAGCAGGTGGAGCGTACCCGGGCCGATCTCGGCCGGACCGTCGAGGCACTCGCGGCGAAGGCGGACGTCAAGGCGCGGGCCCGCGACAAGGCCGTCGAAGTCAAAGAGCAGGCCGCCGCCGCGGCGGGCGAATGGATGGAACAGGCGGGTGCGAAGGCCGCCGTGCTCAACCACAAGGCCGTCGGACCGGCCCATCGGGGTCGCGACCGCGCGCCCGAGCCGGTGCGGGGACGTACGGCCGGCGGGGTCCGGACGGCGCGCGAGAACAGCCTGCTGCTCGTGGCCGCGGGTGCTCTGGCCGTGGCGATCTGGCTGGTCCGCCGACGACGGGCGTGAGGTCCGCCGCCCCGCACCCCACGCGGCGGGGGCGAGGGGCCCGGCCACCGTACCCCGGGCGGGGTGCGGTGGCCGCGCTGTCAGGACAGGGGCAGGACGGTGGTGATGGTCTTGCCGTCGGCGTGGGTGCGGATGTGCACGCGTGCGGAGAGCTTCTGGATGAGGGGCCAGCCGAAGCCGCCCGGTTGGTCCGGGCCCGTCGTCCGGACGACGGGGAGGAGCGGGTTCCTGTCGGTGACGGCGAGGTGGAGGGCGTCGTCGGTGATCGCGGCGTCGAAGGCGAGGAGACCGCCACCGTGACGGTTCGCGTTGGTCACGAGTTCGGTGGTCACCAGGAGCGCGTCCGCCGCGGGAAGGCCGTCGACATCGAGGCCCTGTCGCTTGAGCAGTTCGGAAACCTGGTCGCGGGCAGCGGCCGTCGAGCGCGGCGGGGCGTCCGCCGCAGGGGTTGCGGCGGTCGGGGAACCGGCGTCGTCCGGGGTGTCGGGCATGAGCGGCGTCATGGCGTCATCGCCCGCCCGGCGTCGTGGGTGGCGGGCGGGGGCACGTCGGTTGCGACGGTTCGGCTTCGCGTCAGCATGTCATCGCCGTTTCCAGGTCCTCGGTCATCCGGAACGCGGCCCCGGTACCGGTGACCTCGAACAACCGCCGGACCGCCACCTGCAGCGGACCGGCGAGGATCAGCGGGGTACCGGTCGCGCGGTGCGCCTTCTGGGCGTCGAGCAGGGCGTGCAGGGCGTGGGAGTCCGCGAAGCTGGTCAGTGACAGGTCGACCACCGTGCGCGAGGTGCCGTTGGCGGCCGCTCGGGCGAGGAGGGCGACGAGGTCGGTGGCGCTGTCCTCGTCGACGGCTCCGCGCAGGCGGATGACGACGACGCCCTCGTGCGTGGTCGAGGTGACCACCGGTTCATCTGCGCTCACGGGAACATTCTCCTCCATCCCACGGGTCGCACGGCCGGGAACGTTCATGCGGTCACCGGACCGCCGCTGGGGCCCGCGGTCGTGGTGGCGGGCGGTGGTCGGAACCGGGCGGCGAAGACCACGATGTCGTCGGCGGGTTCGGCGGCGAAGACCTCGACGAGGTCCGCGCAGAGCGCCTCGGGGTCCTCGGGTCCCGCCGCGGCGGTGACGCCGAGGGCTTCGAGGCGTGCGAGGAGATCGGTGCCCCGGGTCTCGACGAGGCCGTCGGTGACCATCAGGAGACGGCTGCCCGGTGCGAGGCGATGGGTGACGGCGGGAGGTTGGGGAAGGCCGATGCCCAGCAGCGGGCCGTGGTCGCGCAGGAGACGTGGAGGGTGGTCGGGGGACAGCAGCAGTGGGGGGAGGTGGCCGGCGTTGGCGATGTGGACGCGGGTGTTACCGGGTTCGACCAGGGCCAGGCACAGCGTGGTGGTCCAACCCGGCTGGTGCAGGCCCAGCAGGTGATCGAGGTGCTGGAGCAGGACGTGCGGGGGATGGCCCTGGGCCGCGTACGCGCGCAGGGCGTGGCGGAGCTGGCCCATGACGACGGCCGCCTTGAGGGAGTGCCCGGCCACGTCGCCGACGGCCAAGAGGAGTCCGTGCGGGGTCTCGACCGCCTCGTAGAAGTCGCCGCCGATCTCGGCGGTGGTGGCCGCGGGAAGGTAGCGCACGGCGAGCTCGACGCCGGGGGTCTCGGGGAGGGTCTCGGGGAGGAAGGTGCGCTGGAGGGTCAGGGCGAGTTCGTGTTCCTGCCCGAAGCGCTCCACCACGTCCTTGTGCTCGACGGTCAGTTCCGCGTACATGGCCATGACACCGGCGTTGGTCGCGGTGAGTTCCTCGTTGAGGCGTTCCAGCTCGTCGCGTTGGGCGTGTGCCTCTTCCAGTGCGGCGAGCAGGTCGCGGGTCTGTGCCCGCAGGTCGTCGAGTGCGCCGGCGGGCGCGGTCTGCGGCTCGACGAGGGTGCGGAGCCGCTCGGTGGTGAGGCCGTGGTCCGAGAGCGGAGGCAGGGGGCAGGTGATCTCGATCCGGCCGCCGCGGAGCCGGGAGCCGACGGGGGCGGGGGTGTACCGGGTCTGCGGCAGGAGTCGGACGACGGCGGCGAGCGATTCGACACTGGGGGCCCGGTCGTCGTGCCAGCGCAGGGAGGCCCGCAGGGCGGCCGGTTCGGACAATACGTCGAAGCCGGCCGTCATCACGGCGGGACGCAGCAGGTCCCGTCCGAGTTCGCTGAGGGCGGTGGCGAGGCGCACCTGGTCGCGGTTGTCGAAGCCCGCGGCGGCGGCGACGGCCTTGGCGTGCCGGCGCAGGGCGAAGACGTCCTGCTCGGTGCCGACGGCGGTGACGAGCGCGGGGTGGTGGCCGCCGGTGCGAGGGGCGGGGGTGCGAGCGGCGGGGGTGGTCACGGGCGGCCCTTGGCGACGACGATTCCGGCGTCGTCGCGGCGGGTCGCGGCCTGGCGCAGCAGTGCCGCCGCGATCAGGGCCGGCGGGTGGTGGAGCAGGGAGGCCAGATCGGCGGCCTTCCAGCGGTCGCTGAGGCCGTCCGAGTGCATCACCAACACGCCACCGGGAGGGATGCGGTGTTCGTAGGTGCGCAGGGTGCGCGTCTGGTGTCCGACGATGCCGGGGTGGGACAGGAGGGTGGCGCGTTTGTCCGCGCTGACCACGGCGGCGGTGATGTTTCCGATGCCGCAGAACTCCACCCGGCCGCCGGCTTCCAGGCGGGCGATGGCGACGGCCGCGCCACGAGTGCCGCGCAGGGCCCGGTGGACGTCCCCCATCACCTGCTGGGGGGTGTGGCCGGGTCCGGCGCGGAAGGCGTCGACCGCCGCCCGGGAGGCGTTGGCCGCCAAGGGGCCGTGGCCGAGTCCGTCGCAGGCCATGACCAGGACGCCCGGTTCGGGACCGGAAGCGGTGCCGGTGGTGCCGGCGGGCCGTTCGACCACGGTCGGTCGGAAGGAGCCGTCCGGTCGGGTGGGGCTCGCACGGAGGGCGGATCCCGTGGCGGAGGCGGCCGTCAGGGCGGACCAGTCGAGGGTGGGGGCGGGCGTGAGTGCGCGCCGGGTGCCGGTGTCCTCGCCGATCCGCGCGGCGCCGGAGCCGGCATCGATGCTGTGGGTGCGGGCGGCCCACGCGTCGCCGCACACGTCCTCACCGCTGATGGGGCGGGTGATTCCGCCGACGAGGGGTTCGCCCGTCACGGAGGACGGCAGCGGGCGTGGCCAGAAGCGGGCGAGTTGGACGGTGCCCAGGCCCGGGACGGAGTGGATGTCGAAGCGGTCGGACAGTCGCAGGACCGCCCCGAGGCCGATGCCCAGGGTCCCGGCCGTCGACGTTCCGTCGCGGAGGGCCGCCGGCACGTCGGTCATGCCGGGCCCGCTGTCGGTGACGAGGACTTCCACTCCGGCCACGTCCCGGTTGCGCAGGACCCGCAGCAGGATGGAGCCGTCGCGGGTGTGTTTGGCCACGTTGGTGGCCAGTTCGGCGACGGCGAGAACGAGTTCGGCGGTACGGGTCTCGCCCAGGCCGATGCGCCGGCCGAGCGCGGCCGCCGCTCCGCGGGCTGCCTCGGGCTGGTCGCGGAACCAGGCCGTGTCCTCGCAGTCCAGCAGCAGGTGCCCGCCTCCGCCGGTCACCGGGCCCACTTGGTGATGGTCACCGTGGTGCCCCGGCCGGGTGCGCTGTCCAGGACGAAGTCGTCCACCAGGCGCCGGGAGCCGGACAGGCCCAGTCCCATGCCGTTGCCGGAGGTCCAGCCGTCGGTGAGCGCGAGTTCGACGTCCGCGATGCCGGGGCCCTGGTCCGCGAAGACCAGGCGGATGCCCCGTCGGCCCCATTCCTCGATGACGGTGCCGGTCATCGTTCCGCCACCTCCGTAGATCAGCGTGTTGCGGGCCAGTTCACTGGCCGCGGTGATGAGCTTGGTCTGCTCCACCAGAGAGAGCCGCAGGTTCTGTGCCAAGGTGCGGACGAGCTGACGGGCCTGGACCACCCCGGCGCTGGTGGTGATCTCCAGCACGGTCGGCTCACCGGCCGGCCCGTTCACAGGGCCGCCGGGGCATCCGGACCGGAGCCCTCGTGACCGGCGCGCGTGGAGGGGGACGCGGATTCTCCCGCCTGCTGTCGGCGGGCCCGTTCCAGGGCCTGGAGGCCCTTGTCGAGGGTCAGCGCGGTCCGTACCCCGCCGAGGGAGAGGCCGAGTTCGACCAGGGTGATGGCCACGGCCGGCCGCATGCCGACCACTACGGTCTGCGCGTCCAGCAGTCGGGAGATCGCGGCGATCGTGGCCAGCATCCGGCCCACGAAGGAGTCGACGATCTCCACGGCGGTGATGTCGATGACGACCCCGTGGGCACCCGAGTCGACGACCGCCGCGGCGAGGTCGTCCTGCAGCAGCATCACGGAACGGTCGTCGAGGTCGGTCTGGATGGAGACCAGCAGGACCTGGCCGATCCGGAGGATCGGAACCTGCTCGCTCACCGGCCACCGGCCTGCGCGGAGCCCTGCGAGATGGTGGAGCCGGAGCGGCGGAGGGCGTGGCGGAGGGCGTCCGCCAGGGTGGCCTTGGTGACGATGTCACCGAAGTCGATGCCCAGGGCCACGATCGTCTGGGCGATCTGCGGACGGATGCCGGAGATGGTGCACTCCGCGCCCATGAGGCGGGCGGCCACGACGGTCTTCAGCAGGTGCTGCGCGACCTCGGTGTCCACCGCCGGGACGCCCGTGATGTCGATGATGGCCTGCTCGGACCCCGTGTCGACGAGGGCTTGGAGCATCTTCTCCATCACGACCATGGTGCGCGCCGAGTCCAGAGTGCCGACCAGCGGAACGCCGATGATCCCGTCCCACAGCTTGACCACGGGCGTGGACAGCTCCATGAGCTGCTCGGCCTGCGCGGCGATCAGTTCCTCGCGGGTCCGCGTGTAGACCTCGATCGTGAACAGGCCCAGCGCGTCGAGGAGCGCGCCGAACTTCAGATAGGCCTGCACGTCGGAGTCCCGGCCGACGAGCGCCGGCTCCAGGACCTCCTTGAGCGCGAACACGCCCACGGCCGTCTCCGTGGGGGTGAAGCCCTGCCGGGCACGGTTCCGGGACAGTTCGGTGAGCAGCGCGCGCACCTCGCCGAAGGTCTCCCCTCGGGCGTCCAGACTGCCGTGGCCCAGCGCGGCCACCAGCGCGGTATACAGCTCCTGGAGCTCGCGTTGGACCTCCCCGCGGCTGACCCGGCCGCTCAGCGAGCCGGCGACCTTGTCCGCCCAGTCGGCCGCCAGGTCCTCGCCCTTCACCGAAAGCAAGGCGACCAGACGGTCCGCCACGTCCCCACCAACCACGATCCACATCCCCATTCGTTCGAACTGCGAGCACCCTAAGCCATCGCAAACGGGCCGAAGACGGCGCCCGGTCACCCCTGCGACACGCGAAGCAGTCTGCATCACTCCGTGTGTGCCGCGGCGCGCTTACCCACACGAGCGCGGGGTAATCGCGGTCGGTGACGATCCGGACCTGTGGCGGCCCGTCGAGAGCGGGCGTGAAGGGCGGGCGCACGAGCCGGGGCGTCCGGGGGTACTCGGCGGGGCGTGGGTCGGGTTTCGTTTCGCGTCGTGGTGACTTCGCTTTTGGTGCTGCCCGCGCGCCCGGGAGCGGGGAGAGTCACGGGCAGGTCGAGTGGCCGTGAGGGAGGTGTGTCCGGTGGCTACGAGTGAGGGTCGTGCCCCCGTGAGCGAGGAGTCCGTGGTCCTGCGGGGAGCGGACGCGGTGGTGCGCGGCTTGCGAAGCCTGTACGCGATGGACGTCGTCCACCTGCGGGTGGAGGACACGGCGCCGGAGCCGGAGTTGCGCCTGACGCGGTTCGAGGTGGGGCCGTTACGGGTGGACCGGGTCAGGCTGCCGTATCGCTTCTCCTTCCGCGTCTCCCACTTCCCCGACTTCGCGGCGACGACCGTGACCGCCGGCCGGGCCGCCGTCACCAGCGCCGGCCGCCACGCCCGCCTGGCGGCGGGTGAGGTGTGCGTCCCCTGCGATCCGGGCGGCGGGTACGAGGGACGGGTCGACGGCACGGTCTGCGAGACGGTCGTCCTCGACCCGGCCCTGCTGCGCGATGTCGCGGGCTTGGCACCCGAGGGGGACGAGCTCCGCTTGGACCGGCTGACCCCTGACGGGCCCCGCGCTACAGCCCTGTGGACGGCGACCTCCCGTCACGCCCACGACATGCTCGCCTCGGGGCCTGTGAGCGTCCTCGTCGCGGACGCCCTCGCCCGAACACTCGCGGCCGCCGCGCTTACCGCGTTCCCCAACAGCTTCACGGCTCGCAGCCCTTACACCGCGGGCCCCAACGGGCTCGGATCCGCGGCCGCCCACCGGGCCATGGCCTTCATGGACGACAACGCTCATCGGCCCGTCACCCTCACCGACATCGCCGCCGCGGCCGGAACGGCCCCACGGGCCCTGCAGCACGCCTTCCGTCGCCGCTACGGAGTAGCGCCGATGGCCTACCTGCGGCGGGTCCGACTGGCCCGGGCCCACGCCGAACTCCAAGCAGCCGATCCCCGCCGGGGCGTGCGGGTCCAGGACGTCTCCGCCCGGTGGGGCTGGAGCAGCCCCGGAAACTTCGCCACCGCCTACCGCCGAGCCTACGGCCGCTCCCCCTCGGCCACCCTGAACGGCTGACGGGCCTGCCCCACCGGCGGATCGCCCACGCCGCGGGCCGAGGAAGCCCGTAAGGGTGGTGGGGTGAGCGGGTGGTCAGGCCTCGGGGTGCCAGGCGGCGAGGCCCCAGGGCGGGTTCCGCGGCCGGCCGCGATCCGAAGCGGGCGACGACCGACATGTGAGGATCGCGGATTCGGGGGCAGGAGCGCGGTCGTGGGGATCGGGGACGCGGCCGCGGCCGGCGGAAGCCGGGGCGTGGCCCTCCTGTTGTCGACTCGTCATTACCGGAAGTGTATTTCAGGTAATACTTGACGGGTGTTCTTGTTCGGGCGATGATCTACCCGCAGTCGTCCGGCGCCGAGGGGCGCCGACCACACCGTCGAGGAGCTGAGAAATGAACGTCCTTGCCACGCCGTCCGCCACCGCACCGTCCCGGAGCGACCACACGGAGGCGGCCGACGGGGCAATGCCTCCGCTGCCCCGCGTGGTCGACGCCCGCGAGGTGGCCCCGGGGGACGCACGGGCACTGTCGAAGGTCTTCTTCGAACGCCTGCAGATGCTGGAGGAGGGCACGCGGGAGTACCAGTACGTCCGCAACACCCTGATCGAGATGAACCTCTCCCTGGTCCAGTTCGCCGTCCGCCGCTTCCGCAACCGCGGCGGCGACACCGACATCGAGGACCTGGTGCAGGTCGGCACGATCGGTCTGATCAAGGCCATCGACCGCTTCGACCCCGACCAGGGCAACGAGTTCACCACCCTCGCCCTCCCCTACATCACCGGCGAGATCAAGCGCCACTTCCGCGACACCACCTGGGCCGTCCACGTGCCCCGGCGCCTCCAGGAACTCCGCGTCGAGCTCGCCCGGGGCAAGGAGGCCCTCGCCACCGTCCTCGACCGCGACCCCACCGTCGCCGAGCTCGCCGAGCACCTGAATCTCACCGAGGAACAGGTCGTCGAGGGCATCGTCGCCGCGAACGGCTACTCCAGCGAGTCCCTCGACCACGGCAGCGACGACACCCACGACTCCGCCCCCCGGCCCCTCGCCGAACTGCTCGGCGCCGAGGACTCGGCGATGGAGCTCTTCGAGGACCTCCACGCCCTCGCGCCCCTCATCGAGGGGCTCGCCCCGCGGGAGAAGCTCATCCTCCAGCTG
Source organism: Streptomyces sp. NPDC097619 (assembly GCF_040302735.1). Taxonomy (NCBI): domain Bacteria; kingdom Bacillati; phylum Actinomycetota; class Actinomycetes; order Kitasatosporales; family Streptomycetaceae; genus Streptomyces; species Streptomyces sp. NPDC097619. The sequence continues at coordinate 11,691 of NZ_JBEOSD010000043.1, forward strand.
CGCTTCGGCCATGAGATGACCCAGGCCGAGATAGGCAAGCGGCTGGGCATCTCCCAGATGCAGATCTCCCGGATCCTCGCCCGCACCCTCGACAAGCTGCGCACAGCCCTCCTCCCCGCCTGACGACCGGCCCGGACCGCCCCGCCCTCCCCCGGGGCGGTGCGGTCGGGGCACTGTCCGACGACGCGGCTACACTGCCGCCCAGCGAACGGGGCACGGCCGGATCCCGGCGGCGGATGACAGCCTGCCGCCACGGCCCGGGCCCGGACGGGGGGCGGACATGGAAGGCAGCACGGCACCGGACGGCACATCGGCTCTGCCGGGCGCCGGGATCGGCTGCGGTCAGGCCCGCGATCTGGCCCGCCGGCTCCTGGAGCGACTGCGCGTGCCGCCGGAGCGGATCGCCGACGTGGACACGGTGGTCACCGAACTGGTGTCGAACGCCGACCGGCACGCCGGCGGTGTGACCGGTTTCAGCGTCGTTCCCCGGCCCGGCGTCGTCCTCATAGCCGTCTCCGACGCCTCCCCGCGGCTCCCGCAGCAACGGCCCTGGGCCCCGGCGGAACCGGGCGGCTTCGGATGGCTGCTCATCAACCGCCTCGCCCGCACCGACGTGCACCACACGCCCCACGGCAAGACCATCACCGCGCGGATCCCCACCACCGAGACCGCTGGCCCCTGATCCGCCCCCCGGGACCACCCTGCGCGGCCGCCCCCGACCCCCGGTGACAGCCGCCGGGCACGGGTCCGGGGCACGCGGCGAGGTGTGTCCGAGGCCCGGTGCGGACAGGTGCGGGGACCGAGGGACCCACGAGGGACACGCCCTGCGGTCCACCTCCGTCGCCCGCAGGACCCGACGCGGCCCGCAAGACCGTCCGGGCCGAGCCGCACACCCCCTGACGGCCCGCACCGCCGGCGGGCATCCGCCCGTCGAACCGATCCGGCGTGACGTACGGGTGGGGGGGTAGGCGCCTTGCGGGTCCAGCCTGCCGACCCGACGGTCCGGCCACGCGGGCGGGGTGATCGGGCGAAGGGGGAAACGGGGGGAGACGAACAGGGAGCCTGTCATGATCCTCATCCTCGGACTCGTCATCCTGATCGCCGCGGTGGTCATCGCGGTGGCGGGCGTCATGTCCAACCTGGGCAGCGCCCACGAACTCACCTCCGACTTCTCCGTCTTCGGCTACCACGTCACCAGCTCCACCGGTGCGCTCTTCCTGTACGGGATCGCCGTGGGCGCGGTCGGCCTGCTCGGGCTGGCCCTCCTCCTGTCGGCGGGCCGGCGGGCCGCGCGCCGGGCCCGGGTGGCGGGTGTCACCGCCGGTGCCGGATCCACCCGACGCGAAGCGGCGGTGGCGGACCGCGAGCGCGACGACCTCATCCGACAGCGGGACGACGCCCGCGCCCGGGCCGACCGGAACGCGCCGGACGGCGCGGGCGGCACCGGCGCCTCGGGGAACCGCCGCTCCCGGTGGTTCGGTGGGGGGAGGTAGGGCCGGAGCCGGGGGGCCGGGCCTTCGGGGTTCGGGTGCGGGCGGCGGAGCCGTGGCTCAGTGGCCGTGCCAGTCCAGGCGGAGCACGGCGAGGTCGTCCTTGTGGCGTCCGGCGTTCAGGGCCTGGGTCTCCTTGATGAGGCGGTCCACGTGGTCGGCCGGGTCGGTGGGCGGCATCGTGCGGATGAGCTCCAAGAGCCCTTCGGAGCCGAGCCGTTCGGGACCCGCCCCGTTGTGCCCCTCGGTGAGGCCGTCGGTGTAGAGGGTGAGGGCTCCGGCGGTCGGCAGCGGTATCTCGGTGGCCGCCCAGACGCCCAGACCGGGGGCGATGCCCAGGGCTATGCCGTGCGCCGCCTCCACCTCGTCGGTGCCGTCGGCGGTGGTGAGGAGGGGCTGGTGGTGTCCGGCGAGGTGGACGGTGGCGGTGGTCGCCCGGTGGTCGATCGTGAGGAGGGTGCAGGTGGCGAACAGGGGCTGGGTGCCGCGCTCGGCCACCAGGATGCGTTCCATCAGGTGGAGGAGATCGGAGCCCCGGTGACCGGCGAGGGTGAGGGACCTCCAGGCTATCCGCAGGCAGACACCGAGGGCGGCGGCGTCGGGGCCGTGGCCGCTGACGTCACCGACGACGGCGTGCAGGAGGCGGTCGTCGTCTTCGACGACGTCGAGGAAGTCGCCGCCGAGCAGGGCCTGTTCCGAGCCGGGCAGGTAGCGGCTGGTGACGGTGACGGTAGAGGTCTCGATGAGGGGCTGGGGCAGCAGGCCGCGCTCCAGACGGGCGTTCTCCTCGGCGCGCAGGCGCGCCTTCTGCGTTTCCGCCGCCGTGCGTTCGGTCTGGCTGCGGTAGACCGCGTAGCGGAGGGTGCGGCGCATCAGTTCCGCGTCGACCCGGCCCTTGACCAGGTAGTCCTGGGCGCCGGCGGCCATGGCCTCGGCACCGGCCTGGGCTTCGGACAGGCCGGTCATGACGATCACGGCCGTGTGGGGGGCCAGGGCGCGGACGGCGGCGATCGCCTCGGTGCCCGAGACATCGGGCAGGTGGAGGTCGAGCAGGATGCAGTCGGTGGCCGGGAGCGTCAGTTCCGCCCGGGTCTCGGCGAGCGTGCTCCGCGTCACGAGCTCGAACCGCAGTCCGGTGTCGTGGAGCAGTTCCTCCACGAGCAGGGCGTCCCCCGGATCGTCCTCGATCAGCAGGATGCGGTAGCAGGGCTCCGCCCCGGGGGTCCCGTAGGCCGGGATGGTCATGACGCCTGCTTCGCGCCGCGCTCGGTGTCGGCGGCCCCCTCGACGGGGTAGGGGCCGGGGGTCGGCGGCGGCTTCGCGGCCAGGGTGAAGACGATGCGGGTCCCGGGCTCGCTGTCCGGGTCGGAGCCGTACGCGGGGTCGACGGCGATGGTCCCGCCGTGGAACTCGACGATCTTCTTGCACATCGCGAGGCCGATGCCGCTGCCGGCGTAGGCGTCCTTGGTGTGCAGCCGCTGGAAGATGACGAACACCTTCTCGGCGTACTCGGGCGCGATGCCGATGCCGTTGTCGGTGACCGTGAACCGCCACAGGTCGCCGTCCCGTTCGGCGCCGACGCGGATGCGGGGGGTGTGGCCGGGGCGGCGGAACTTGATGGCGTTGCCGAGCAGGTTCTGCCACAGCATGCCCATCTGCGTGGGATCGGCGACGAGTGCCGGCAGCGGGTCGTGCTCGATGACCGCTTCCGCCTCCTCGGCGCTGACGCTGAGGGAGCCCAGGCTCTGCTCGAACACGTCTTCCAGGTCGAGCTCCTTGAGCTCGTGGTGGACGCGGCCGACCCGGGAGAAGTCGAGGAGGTCGTTGATCAGGACCTGCATGCGGTTGGCGCCGTCGACCGCGTAGTCGATGTACTGGTCGGCCTTGGCGTCGAGCTGCCCGCCGTAGCGCCGTTGCAGCAGCTGGGTGAAGCTGGACACCTTGCGCAGCGGCTCCTGCAGGTCGTGGGAGGCCACGTAGGCGAACTGCTCCAGTTCGGCGTTCGACCGCTGGAGGTCGGCGGCCTGGGCGTCCAGCCGGAAGCGGGCCTCCTCGGTGAAGGCCAGTTCCCGTACCAGGCGGCGGCGCATGGAGTCGATCTCGCCGCTCAGGCGGCGCAGGTCCGCGGGCCCGGTCTCGCTGATGGGGTGATCGAAGTCACCGGCGGCGATCGTCCGGGCGTCCGATCCGAGCTTCTCGAGGGGCGTGGTGATGCCACGGCGCAGGGCCGCGGAGACCAGGACGGCCAGAGCCGCGATGACGACGGCGATCGTGGCGAAGATCCAGTTGCGGAGGGTCATGGCGGCCGACAGTTCGTCCACCGCGCGCACCCGGTCCGCGCGCAACCGTTCCTGCTGCTCGCCCAGCGCGGCCCGCAGGGCGTTGAACGTCGCCTTGCCTTCGGCGGCCCTGGTCAGTGCCACGGGGGCGGGGGCACCCGCGGGCGCGGTGGAGATCGGGCGGGCGATCCGCTCCTGCCACGTGGCCGCGGCCTCCTGGACGGCCTTCAGGTCCTGGGTACGGGCCCGGTCCCCGTGGAGGAGCGCGGACAGGTTCCCGGTGTAGGTGGCCTGGTCGGCGAGCCCCTGCCGGTAGGGGGCGAGGAAGTCGGGGGTGCCCGTCAGTCCGTAGCCGCGGATGCCGGTCTCCTGGTTCAGCAGCGCCGATTCCAGCCGGAACGAGGTGCTGAGGGCCGGGGACTTCACGTTCACCAGGTTGTCGGTGAGGGAGGCGGTCCGCCCCAGCGCCCACGCGCCCGCGCCCCCGAGCAGTGCCAGGACGACCGCCGAAACGGCGACACCGGCCCGCAGCCACCGACGGGTCGTCCACGCGGGCAGCGTCCGCGTCCCCGGCAGCCTGTTCATCCTGCTCACCCCTCTTCAACCCCTCCGCTGTGAGCGCCATCGGACAGGAGGCGCGCAGGCATACTGTAGATGGCCGTTGACAACAGTTGTTGTCGGGGGAAGGGATCTGGACCTAGAGTGCCGGTCATGCCTGGCGAGAACTTCGTTTTGCGGACCACTCCGGAGGAAACGGCCGCAGCAGCCGACGCCGCGGTCGGGCAGTTGGCGCGGGTGCTCGCCCGCCGGCTCCTGGAGGAGCCCCCGCCCGCGGGACAGGGTTCGGCACGGGCCCTGTCCTTCCTCCACCTGCTGGAACACGTCCGGCAGGCCACCGAGCGCCTCCAACGGGAGGCCGCCGTCTCCGCAGCTCGCACGGGTGCCGGATACCCACAGATCGGCGCCGCATGCGGCATGACCCGCCAGGGAGCCCGGCGCCGCTGGCCCGGACTCTTCGACCACGCCTACGAAACACCCACGGAGCATCCGATGATGACCACCCCCGCAGGCCCCTTCGACGTGCTGCTCGTCGAGGACGACACGGCCGACGCCATGCTCATCGAGGAGGCACTGTCCGAGCGCGGGGCCCGCAACCTCATCCAGGTCAGCGACGGGGTCGCCGCCCTCGAGTACCTCCGCTCCCCCGACGCGGTGCGGCCCGACCTCATCGTGCTCGACCTCAACATGCCCCGGATGAACGGGCGGGACCTCCTCAAGGTCCTGAAGGCCGACAGCGAACTCCAGGCCATCCCCGTCGTGGTCCTCACCACCTCCTCGGCCCCCGACGACGTGGTCGGCGCGTACAGCAGCCACGCCAACGCGTACGTGACCAAGCCGGTCAACCTGGACGAGTTCGAGCGGGCGGTGCAGAGCATCGACGCCTTCTACCTGGACACCGCGGCCCGCCCCCGGCGCGGCTGAGGCGCACCGCCGGGGTCCCGGGCCCGCCGCGAGGACCGCGCGGGCCCGGAAGCGGCGCCGGCCGACGACGGGATCGACCCTCGGACCCGTCACGGCGTCGTGGGCGGGGTGACCGCCGTCGCTTGTCGCGTGACCCGCGGCGTCAGGGCGCGACCGGCAGGGCGGCGAGATTCCGTTTGGCCCGACGGGTGACCTCGTCGCCGAGGACCTCGGGCCGACCGGTCTCGATGCCGGCCAGCACCTTGGCGGCGATTTCGCCCGGATCCGCCTTCGCCACGGGCAGGGCCGCGGCCATGTCGGTGTCCATGAGCCCGACGTGCAGGGCCGCCACCTTGATGCCGCGGGGTGCGAGTTCCTCGCGCACGGCGTTGGTCTGCGCCCAAGCGGCCGCCTTGGCCGCCGCGTACGCGCCGAATCCGGCCGGATGCCACCAGGACAGGGCCGAGAGGACGTTGAAGACCGTTCCCCCGCCGTTCCGCTCGATGACCGGGGCGAAAGCCCGGGTGACGGCGAGGGGTCCGAAGAAGTTGGTCTCCAGTTCCTCGCGCACCTCGGCCAGGTCGCCTTCGATCAGGCGGGCGCCGGTGTAGATGCCCGCGTTGTTGATCAGCAGCGTCGTGTCCGCCGCGCGCTCGGCCGCTCTCCGGACCGAGTCCGGGTCGGTGATGTCCAGACGCAGCGGCACGACGCCCGGCAGGTCCACTGACTCGGGGCGCCGAGCGGCGGCGTAGACCTTCGTTCCGCGTTCGACCAGCTGAGCCGCCAGATGACGGCCCAATCCCCGGTTGGCTCCGGTGACCACCGCGATCGCCTCGTGCAGTTCCACGTCCACCTCCAGAATAGATGATGCTTAAAATCTAAAACCGAGGATAGAATAGAAGTCAAGCAACATCCGAACGGGGCGAACGGGAGGTCGGCCGATGGGAAGGGTCTCCCGGGCACAGGCGGAACAGAACCGTGCCCATGTGGTGGCCACCGCGTCCCGCCTGATGCGCGAGCGAGGCACGCACGTGAGCGTGGCCGACCTGATGGGGGCGGCCGGATTGACCCACGGGGGCTTCTACAAACAGTTCCCCTCGAAGGACGCGCTCGTCGACGAGGCCACCGCCCACGCCTTCGCGGAACTCGCCCGCCGGCACCGAGCCGCCCTGGGGGCGGCGGCCGACGACCCCGGCGCCGCGCGGCGGAACGTCATCGACGACTACCTCTCACCCGCGCACCGGGACGACCCGGGCGGGGGCTGCCCCGTCGCCGCGTTCGCCTCCGACCTCGCGCGCGAACCCGGCTCCGGCCCGGGCGGAGCCCACGCGACGTACGCCGCAGGCGTCACCGGCTTCGCCCGGTCCCTGGCCGATGAGGAACAGGACGGCCTGGTACGGCTCTCCACCCTGGTCGGTGCCCTGGTGCTGGCCCGCGCGACGCGGGGCACCGACCTGTCCGACGCCCTCCTGGACGCGGCCCGGGACGCGCTGCGCCCCTGACCGCGCCAAACCCCTCGGCGGGGCACCGCCCGCGCGACTTCGGTGAGGGCGCGGAGTTCACCTCCGGCGGTGACCCCGGCCGTGCCGGCGCCGCGCTTGCGTTCCGCAGGCGCCTCTTCGGACCCCGCCCCCGGCGATCGGGGTGTGACCGGCCGGTGACTGGGCAGGCGCCCCGGGTGCAACGGAAGCAGGGGCCGCCGGTCACGACCGACGGCAGGTACGTCATCATCGCTGGACGCCGCTGGCGTGCCACGGACCCCACGGTGCCCGAGGACGCCGCGGCCCGGTTGCGCATCCACCTCATGGACGCCCGAAGGGCCGTCGGCGCGGCACGGAAGGCGGAGGACCCGCGCGCGGAACGGCGGGCCAGGCACCGTGTGCACGCGGCCAAGGTGGCCCTCGGCGAACGCGGCGAGCCGTGGTGGGACCAGGACTCCAGGGCGCGGGAGGCGCGATGGCGGGAGGGGCTCGCCGCCCTTGACGAGCACGCCGACCCGGCGGATCACGACGTCTGAGGTACGAGAGACCCGGCCGGCCCGGCCCACGCGGCTGCGGGAGCCTGCCCGGAACGACCCGCCGCGAGGTCCCGAACCGGTCGTACCGCGGCCCACCGGATCGCCCTCCGAGTCGGCCGAGGCGTTCCCCACGCGTGACGAGCGGGCGATCACCTGCCGTTGCGCCCGAGGCCGAACGGGTGTGGACTCGGAAGGCCGGACGGCCCGAAGTCGGCCGGAGGGCGCCAAGCGCGAGGGGGGTGCACCGAGAGGATCGTGTCGATGTCACCGAGCAAGCCGAGCATCGTCTTCGCCCACGGGCTGTGGGCCGACGGCTCCTGTTACAGCGAGCTGATTCCCGTCCTCCAGGGAGAGGGCCACGAGGTGGTGTCCGCGCAGAACTCCCTGGACACGCTCGACGGGGACGTGGACGCCGTCCGACGGGCACTGGCGCGCGTCGATTCGCCCGCCGTCCTCGTCGGTCACTCCTGGGGCGGTTTCGTGATCACAGCCGCCGGTACCGATGACCGGGTCGCCGGGCTCGTCTACATCGCGGCCCTGGCCCCGGACGCCGGGGAGACCCCGCAGGACCTGATCGGCAAGTTCGACCCGCCCCCGTTGTTCGGACACCTGGACGCCGAGGACGGCCGCCTGTGGATCGCGCGCGACGGCATCTCCGACTTCTGCGGCGATCTTCCCGAAGCCGAGCAGCAGCTGGTCTGGGCGACCCAGGGGTCGGCGGCGGAGGGCCTGCTCGCCGCGACCGTCGACGACCCCGCCTGGCGGTCCCGGCCCAGTTGGTTCTGCGTGACCCGGCAGGACCGCGCGGTCATGCCGGACCTCCAACGGTTCGAGGCGGAGCGCATGGGCGCGACGGCCGTGGAGGTCGACTCCTCTCACGTACCGATGCTCTCGCGGCCGGAGGTCGTACTGGACCTCATCCGCAGCGCGGCGGCGGGCGTGACCGGATAGGGCCCGACGGGCTCGGCTGGAACCGCGGCTCAGGTTCCGCCGGGCCCCTTTCGGAGCCGCCCCCCGGATTCTGCAGCCCCGCCCGCTCTCCTCCGGCCGCAAACCCGCAGTGCATCGGGTGGCTCCTTTTGCTCCGGCCGTGGGCGGGTAAGGGAGGGGGCATGGGAGGCAGCACCGTACCGGGCACACCGTCCGCCCCGCACCGGGCGGGCATCAGCTGCGCCCAGGCGCGCCGACTGGCACGGGACCTCCTCGACGGGCTCGACACCACCCCCGAGCAAACCGCGGACGTGCTGACCGTGGTCACCGAGCTGGCCTCCAACGCCCAGCGGCACGCGGGCGGCGTCACCGGGTTCACCCTCACCCACCGCGCGGGAGTGGTCCGCGTGGAGGTATCCGATGCCTCGCCGCACCCGCCCGAGGCCCGTCCGTGGGCCCCGGCCGAGCCCGGTGGTTTCGGCTGGCTGCTGGTCAACCGGCTCGCCGACACCCAGGTCCGCCACACCGCCGGCGGCAAGACCGTGATAGCCGAGATGCCCGTCGGTCCGTAGCGGCCTTGAGCGGTCGCTCGAACAGGGCCTCGCGTTCGGTGGTCGTCAGGCGCACGGGGTGAAGGTGCTGGTTCCCGGGTTGCCGGTGGGCAGGAACTCGTTCCAAGAACCGTCCGGAATGGCCTGGGCGGCCATGAGGAGCAGGTGCCGGGGCTGGGCCAGGAGCCCCGTCACGACCAGGGTCGTCCGTGCCTCCTGGCAGGCGGAGCGCTGCCGGTCGAGGAGATGGAGCGCGGCGACGGCCATGAAGTGGACCCGGTGGAAGTCCCAGACGACCCGGGTGACGGAGGTGGGCAGGAGCCCTGCGGCGGACTCCAGGCCCGGCAGGCTGTCGTGGTCGATGTCCCCGCGCGGGGTGATGACGGCGGTGTCGCCGTCGATGGAGGTGATCGTCGCGGTGCTGGTCATGGCGCCCCCAATCCGAGGGGGTCATGAGCCCAGAACCACTCGCGCGCCCGGGATGCGTGGGGCGCGGTGGTCGTGGCGGGGACCGAATGCCCGTGGAGGGGGCGATGCCCGGAACCCGTAAACCGGTCCCCCACCGCCCTTCGCGGTGCGGCCCGGCCGTCTCTGCGTCCCCCGAGCGTCCCACACTTCCGGCCCATCCGGTCAAGTCCCTCTCCCGCCCGGCCCCGGTCACGCGCGACGACCCCGCTGCCGCACGGAGAAGGCGGGCCCGTGTGAGATGCGTCCCCACCCTGCGGGAATCCGCGTGATCGTACGTGCGCGCGGGGGGTAGGAGGCCGGACATGGGTGAAGAGGAGCGGGATCTGCCGGACGTGGAGGAGTTGCTCGCGGGGCTGCGCGTGGACGCGCGGCGGCCGGAGCAACCAGTGCTGCTGGACGCCTCCGGGGCCTCGATCCGCACGTGGCGGGAGAGCTATCCGTACGACCGGAAGATGCGGCGCGGCGAGTACGAGCGGACCAAACGGATCCTGCAGATCGAGCTGCTGAAGCTCCAGCGCTGGGTGAAGGCGACGGGCGCCCGAGTCGTGGTGGTGTGCGAGGGCCGGGACGCGGCGGGGAAGGGCGGCACCATCCGGCGGTTCACGGAGCGGCTCAATCCGCGCGGGGCCCGGGTGGTGGCCCTGGACAAGCCGACCGAGCGGGAGGCCGGCCAGTGGTACTTCCAGCGGTACGTCGCCCACTTGCCGGCTCCGGGGGAGATCGTGTTCTTCGACCGGTCCTGGTACAACCGGGCCGGTGTCGAGAAGGTGATGGGCTTCTGCACGGAAGAGGAGTACGCGCTCTTCCTGCGGCAGTGCCCCGTCTTCGAGTCGATGCTGGTGGAGGACGGGATCACGCTGGTGAAGTTCTGGTTCTCCGTCTCCCGCGCCGAGCAGCGCACCCGTTTCGCCATCCGACAGGTGGATCCGGTGCGGCAGTGGAAGCTCTCGCCCACGGATCTGGCCTCCCTGGACCTGTGGGACGACTACACCGCGGCCAAGGTGGCGATGTTCCGCGCCACGGACACCGGTGGGGCCCCGTGGACGGTGGTGAAGAGCAACGACAAGCGCCGGGGGCGCGTCGAGGCGATGCGGAGCCTGTTGTGGGGCATCGACTACGACAGCAAGGACGGAGAGGCGGTGGGCCGCCCCGACGCACTCGTGGTGGGCGCCGCGGACACCCTGCTGGAATCCGGTGAGGAACCGACCTCGCTCACGCCGACCCCACTGGCCGGTCCCCCGTCGGGCCCAGGCCTGCACCCCTGACACCGTCCTCCCACGGACGGCGTCAACGCGGCCCCCGGGCGGGCTCCGCGAGGGTCCGGCCCGGGGCCCGGTCGTAGGCCAGGCGGTAGGCGGCGGCGAACCGGCCCTGGTGGAGGAAGCCCCACCGGGCCGCGACGGCGCTGACGGTCACGGACCCACCCGGCTCCGCGGCCCTCAGCTCCGCGTGGGCCCGGGCGAGCCGTACCCTCCGCAGGTACCCCAAGGGGGTCGTGTCGAGGTGGCGCCGGAACGCGTACTGCAAGGCCCTCGGCGTGACGAAGGCCGCCGCGGCGATGTCGGCGAGGGTGACGGGCCCGTGGGCGGCTCCCTCGATGTAGGAGACGGCCCGGCGCACCGTCGCGGGTGAGGCGTCCCGGCCGTCACGGGGCACGAAGGGCGTGTCGTGTGGCGGGACGAACAAGCTCAGGGCCGTGGCCGCCAGGAGCCGAGTCGCCGAATCCAGGAGCAGGAGGTCCGGAGGCGAGCCGTCCGCACGGAGGAACGCGGCGGTCAGGTAGTCGACGGTGGCGCGCCAGGTGCCCGCCTGCCGAGGGGCCAGGGGGCGCAGGTCCCGGAAGCGCGGCGCGCGGCCGGTGTCGTCCGGCACGAGACCGGCGACCTGCCGGAGGACGGGGGTGGCGATGGTGACGGCACGGAGTTCGGCGTGGACGAGGTGACCCTGGTACGGGAGGTCGGGCTGCGAGGCGGCCATGACGTCGCCGGTGGCGGCGCGGGTGTTCTCCTTGCCGGTGCTGCGGGCGAAGCGGCCGGCCCTCACCTCGGTGACCGTGAGCGTTCCGAGCGGTTCGCTGCGGTACCGGCAGGGCGCGGGGAGGCGGAGCAGGCTCACGGCCACGGAGCGCACCGCGTCGCGCCGGTACAGGAACGGACGATCGGACTCCAGGGCTCCCATGCGCAGGCTGGTTCCGTAGGCGGCCCGCATCCAAGCGGCCGCTTCGTCCGGCTCGCGCGTGAACACCCGCTCGCTCGCGCGGCCCGCAGCCGTGCGTGGACGCTGCATCCTCGGCATCCCTCCTCAGACCTGACGGCCGGCCAGTCTACGGACGGGACGCTTCCGCTACGGCCCGATCCGGCCACGGTACGGCTCGGCGGCTGGGCGGGTCGGCTCCGGGGACGGAGGCGGGCACCCGGCGTCCGGCGCGGCGACCGGCCCGGTCTCTCCGGCGGGCGCGGCGCTCATCGACCCGACGCGTGGTGGGCAGGGGGGCGACGCGGGCACGGGTGCGCGACCTTCGTACGGGCAGGGGCAGACGGGCCGGACACGTACGCGTCCCGTGCGTCGACGCGCTTCCGATACGGCTCCCGGAGGGTCATGTGCGCCCGCAGTCGCCGTAGGGGGCCGATCGGCCCGCCTTCGGCGTGCCACACGGACCGCGGCGCCGTTTCCCCTCCCTGGGAGGGGGCAGGCGGCCGGGTATGGACCAGTCGAGAGCACCCGTACTGGACGCGCTGGCGGCCTACCACGCCTATGCGCAGACGCCCTTCACCCCGCCGGGGCACAAACAGGGGCGCGGAGCGGATCCACGGGTGCGGGCCGTGCTCGGGGACTCCGTGTTCCGCTCCGATGTGCTGGCCACCAGTGGGTTGGACGACCGTACGTCCTCCCAGGGGGTCGTCGAGGAGGCGCAGGCGCTTATGGCCGAGGCCGTCGGCGCCGAGCACGCCTTCTTCTCGACCTGCGGCAGTTCGCTGTCCGTCAAGTCGGCGATGCTGTCGGTGGCCGGGCCGCACGAGGAACTGGTCGTGGGGCGGGACGCGCACAAGTCGGTGGTGTCGGGCTTGATCCTGTCCGGGATCCGGCCGGTCTGGGTGGACCCGCAGTGGGACGCCGACCGTCACTTGGCCCATCCGCCCTCCGCGGAGGCCTTCGAGGAGGCGCTCGCCGCGCATCCCGGTGCCCGGGGAGCGCTGGTCACCACCCCGACTCCGTACGGGACCTGCACGGACCTCGCGGCCCTCGCCGAGGTCTGTCACCGGCGCGGCGTTCCTCTGATCGTGGACGAGGCGTGGGGGGCGCACCTGCCCTTCCACCCGGATCTGCCGACCTGGGCGATGGACGCCGGGGCCGACCTGTGCGTCACCTCGGTGCACAAGATGGGTTCGGGGCTCGAACAGAGCTCGGTCTTCCACCTCCAAGGCGATCTGGTGGCTCCCGAGGTGTTGAGGGCACGCGAGGACCTGCTGGGCACCACCAGCCCGTCCGTCCTCGTGTACGCCGCACTCGACGGCTGGCGGCGCCAGATGGTCGAGCACGGCAAGGCCCTCTACGACGACGCGCTCGCCCTGGCCGGGCGGGTCCGGGACGGGATCTCGGACATCGACGGCCTGCGCGTCCACGGTCGTGAGGACTTCTGCGGCCCCGGACGGGCCTTCGACCTCGATCCCCTCCAGATCATCATCGACATCGGCGCCTGGGAGGTCACCGGCTATCGGGCCGCGGACTGGTTGCGCCGCAACCACCGCGTCAACCTGCACGTCTCCGACCACCGCCGGATCAGCGCCCAGCTCACCCATGCCGACGACGAGCGCACCGCCGGAATCCTCCTCACCGCCCTCACGGACCTGGCCCGACACGCTCCCGGGCTGCGCACGGGGCAGCCCGTGCACGTCCCTGGCCCGGAGGCGCTCCGCTTGGAGCAGGCGGTCCTGCCTCGGGACGCCTTCTTCGGGCGCACCGAGCAGGTTCCCTGGGAGCGGGCCGCCGGGCGGATCTCGGCGGAGGTGCTGACCCCGTACCCGCCCGGCATCCCGGCCGCGTTGCCCGGCGAAAGGCTGAACGAGGACGTGCTGCGCTACCTCCGTACGGGGGTCGAGGCGGGCATGGTCGTACCGGACGCCGCCGACACCACGGTGGAGAGCGTCCGGGTGCTGCGCACGGAGCGGTGAGCCCGGGACGGAGAAGTTCGCTGTCGGGCCCCGTGACCGGTGCACGGGGCTCGGCAGCGTGACGGGCCGCATCGGCCACGGGTCACCGTCGGCCACCGGTCGCCGGATCCGGTCGGCCGTTCGATGTCCAGAGCCCCGTTGTCGCCTGCGGTACGTCAGCGTCCGCGGTCGGTCGGTCCCCCGTGGCTTCCCAGGTGTCGGTCGCGGAGTCATGCCGGACCAGCCCCAGACGGGCGAAGGCGTGCAGCCAGCCCTCCATGGGCCAGCGGCCCCAACGCCGGCGGAACAGGGCGCCGTTGCGCAGGATGTCGGCCAAATGCCGGACCGGTGGGTCCTCGACGGGGTGGTACTGGTGGTGCACGGGGGCGCCGCCCAGCCAGCACAGGTCCACCCCGGCACGTTGCGCGAGGTGGGCGAAGTCGGTGTCCTCGCCGCCGTAGCCGGTGTACTCCTCGCAGAATCCGCCGACGCGCCGCCAGGTGGTGGCGGTGAGGGCGAAGGACAGGGACCAGAACAGGTTCGGGTCACCGCCGGTCAGGAGTCGGTCCGGTGCGGGGGCGGGGCGACCGGGGTGGGGGGCCGCCATGTGCGGCAGGTCCGCGAGGCGGTAGCCGCCGGCGGGCGGGGGCGGGAGGTAGGCGACGGTCCCGCACAGCAGTCCCCCGTCGAACGCGGCCTCCGCGTACCGGGCCACGGTGTCCGGGCCGGGGAGACAGTCCACGTCGAGGAAGACCAGCACCTCCGCGCCGAGAGCGAGGGCCCGGCGGGCACCCGCGTTGCGGGCGCCCGCCAGCGGGAAGCGGCCGGAGGCCGGTACGGCCACGGGGACCACGCTCGCCGCGGGGCTGCCCCGGGCGGCTAGCTCCCCGGCGGCCGGGTCGTCCATCGTGACGACCACGTAGGTGTCGGGACGGCGGGCGCCCCGGTCCAACGCATCCTGTTGGAGGGCGAGGTGGCGGTGGCGGCCCGCGACCAGAGTGACGACCGCCACTCGGGGGTCGGGGCTCGGGTCCGCGCGGGGCGGCCCGTTCACGAGGTCCCTGCCAGGGCGTCGAGGGCCCGGGCCGCGCGTTGCGCGCCGTCTCCGGGGGCCCAGCGGGACCAGCGGGCGCCGCCGAGGGCGGCGGCCTCGGCGAGGAGGTCCGGCCATTGCGGTGGTTCCGGCCAGCGGTCGCGCACCACGGCCAGTCCGGCACCGCGCAGAGCCCGGCCGGTGGCGTACTGCTCGTCGAAGGGCCGCTGTTGGGGCAGGATGACGGCGGGTCGTCGGGCGGCCGCGCATTCGGCTACGGCGTTCTGGCCGCCGTGGGTGACGACCACGTCCGCGGCGCAGATCCTGGGCCACGGATCGCCGGTCCACTCGCCGCCGGGACCGCCGAGGAGGTCCCACCGCCAGTGCGGGGTCGCGGCGGCGGTCGCCCGTAGCTGTGCGGGGGTCACGTCGCAACCGCCGGCTCCGAGCATGAGCAGGACCCGTCGCCGGCCTTCGTGCGGGGTGGGCGCGGGGGCGGGGGGACGGCCGTCGTTCCGGGAGAACGCGGAGGCGTAGATCGTCTTGTGGTACCAGTGCGCGGGCCAGCCGGGTTCGGGGGCGGCGGCGGGCCAGGGCGCGAGCAGGCGCAGGGCGAGGTCGTGGCCGAGGCGGTGCGCGGGGTCGAGGCGTTGCCCGCGCATGGCGGCCACGACCACGGGCACCCCCATCAGGCGCGCCAGACAGGCGACTTCCACGGACACGTCGCTGACCAGCAGGGAGGGCCGGACCCGGCCCAGCCATTCGGCCAGGACGGACATCCGGTCCGTGTAGCCGTCATGGTGGAGGGGTGCCCAGTGGAGCCGGCCCTGACCCTCCGTGTCGGTACCGGGGCGGCCGCCGGTGTCGAGGGGAAGGCGGATCCACGGGCCTGGCCAGTCCGGCGGCCGTTCGAGGCTGGACAGGCCGGTGACGGCGCTTCGCGTGTGCCGGGCGACGCACAGGGCCCGGTGCAGGTGCCCGAGTCCGTGGTGGTGGACGTAGTAGCCGATCATCACGGCAACAGCTCCTGGTAGAGGGACTCGTAGCGGTCGGTCATGCGGTCCAGGGAGCAGAAGGTCTCGGCCCGTGCACGGCAGGCGCTGCGGCTCAGGGCGGCCGTGTCGGCCACGGCCGCGGCCAGGGCGGACACGTCGGGGTACGGGACGAGACGGCCGCAGTCAGGGGTGAGGATCTCGGCCAGGGCGCCACGGTCGAAGCCGACGACGGGAGTGCCGCAGGCCAGGGATTCGGCGACGACCAGCCCGTACGGTTCGTCCCAGCAGGGGGTGACCAGGGTGGCGCGGGCCGAGCCGACCAGCGCGGCCAACTCCCGGCCGGCCAAGTGGCCCGCGTAGTGGATGCGGCCGCCGAGGTGGGGGGCGACGCGGTCGCGGAAGTAGGCGCGGTCGGCGATGGGGCCCGCCAGGGTCAGTCGGCGTCCGGTGGCGAGGGCGGCGGCGATGGCCAGGTGGGGTCCCTTCTCGGGGACGACGCGCCCGCACCAGACCAGATCGCCGCCACCGGCGCCGGCCGGCCAGCGGCGCAGGTCGATGCCGTTGTGCACGACGCGGGCCGAACGCACCAGCGGCTGCCAGGAGCGGGCCGTGTGGGCGCTGACGGCGGTGAAGTGGAGCGGGCCCGCCGGGTCGGTCTGGATCGCGGACTCCAACCAGGGGGTGGGTGGTGTGTGCAGGGTGGTGACGAGGGGCATCGGGACGGCGGGGGCCATGGCGACGGGGAGGTAGTGGAGGCTGTTGTTGTGGACGAGGTCGAAGGGGGGCCGGTCGTCTCGGCTGCCGCCGTGGTGGTTGTCGTTGCCGGCGCCATGTGCGAGGTCGAGCATGAGCCGCAGGTAGGCGTGGTGCTCGAACACCGAGGCCGGGTCGGTCATGCTGGCGTCCGCGCGCGCCGCCGCGCTCAACCACGGTGTGCGCACCGGAAGCTCCCGCACTTCGAGCAGGGGGTCGGAACCGGGCGCCGCGAAGAGGGCGACGTGGTGGCCCCGTCGGCGCAGGGCGGTGGCGAGCGCCCAGGTGTGGGCCTCCAGGCCGCCGGCGAAGGGTTCCTTGATGGGGAAGCGCGCCGAGGCGATGAGGGCGATGCGCAGGGGTCGGTTCATGCTCGGCAGCGTTCGTACAGGACACGGTGGGCGGCGGCGAGGGCCCGTCGTTCCCCGGCCCTGGCCGACGGGTCCGCGCGGGGTGCCGGACGGTGGGCGTGGGCCTGGAGCACGGCCGCCTCCAGGGACCGGGCGTCCAAGCCCTCGGGGCCGTGCCGATAGAGGTGGCAGGGACGCTGCTCCGCGTAGTAGCCGCAGTCGGACACGGCCACGGCGGTGCCGAGGTCGTAGCAGGCTTCGAGCCAGCCCGAATGGGTGCCGAAGGTGTACGGGAGCACGGAGAGGTCGAGGGCCCCCAGGTAGTCCCACAGGGCGTCGTCGTCGAAGTAGTCGTGCACCCGCAGGTCCACGGCCCCCGTGGTGGCGAGTTCCGCGAGTTCGGCGACCAGCTCGGGGGCGTGCGCGGGGGCGGCGGGATCGTGGGTGTCGGTGTGGACGTCGACGCGCAGTCGGGCGTCGGGGAGGTCCGCCGTGATCGCCGCCAGCGTCCGGATCACGGGCAGGGGCGCCATGTTGGGCCGCAGGCTCTTGGCGTGCACGCCGATGACGAACTCGGATCGCGGGGACCGGGGGGCGGAGAGCCGGGGTTCCTCCACCACGAGGGGGTGGGGCAGGACGTGCGCGGTGCGCCCCCAGCGGGCCTCTATCTCGGCGGCAGCCCCGGCGGTGAGGGTGATCAGGCAGTCGGCGGCGGGCACCAGCACGTCGAGGGCGGCGTCGTGGGCCCGTCGGTCGGGCTGGTGGGGGTTGCGCAGGTCGTGGACGGTCTGGACGAGCGGTTTGCCGTACCGCCGCAGTGCGGTGACGAGCTCTGCGAGTTGTCGCGGGCTCTGCGCGTCGAAACCGAAGTGAAGGTGGTAGACGTCGAACTCGTCGTGGTGGTCGTGCACCCAGGACGGGTCCAGCATCACCGGGGGCCACCAGCGCTGGGAGGTGCTGGG
This sequence comes from Streptomyces sp. NPDC097619, assembly GCF_040302735.1. Classification (NCBI taxonomy): domain Bacteria; kingdom Bacillati; phylum Actinomycetota; class Actinomycetes; order Kitasatosporales; family Streptomycetaceae; genus Streptomyces; species Streptomyces sp. NPDC097619. The sequence goes on from NZ_JBEOSD010000043.1 coordinate 29,131, forward strand.
AGCGCCGTTGGGGCGCGGGTCCGCCAGCAGCACCACGCCGTCGGATCCGTCGGCGGCGTGCACGTGCCGGACGTAGACGTGACCGGCGGGCACGGAGGCGACCCGGATGACGTCCGTGGCCGGCGCCCGTGCCGGCGGAGGGCGGGTTCCCCTGCCCGGTCGGGTCGGGGGCGTCGCCGTGGGGGGCGGGGGGCGTTCCGGTCCCCGTGCGGTGCTCCCGTCCGACCGTGCCGTCGCCTGAGCGTCCATGAGGGCAATCCCTTCGTCGTCGCGGACGTGTCCCGCGTGACCGGGTGGTCGTCCGCACGGACCGTTACACTCCGGTGCGGTCCCGGCGCTGGGCCGACGCCACCGCCAGGGCGGCGCCTACCCCCGGTGGTGGCGGCCACACCCGGCGCCGCCCCACCGTCGGATTCGCCGCCGCACCTCGATCGCGACGATCGGCAGGTCGCGGACACCGGCCGGCGGCCCACCGGAGCGTGCGGTCCTCGACCTGCCGGCCCTGTGCCTCGTAACCGATGGCGTGGCGGGTGATGTACCCGATGTCCGTCCAGCCGGGCCGGATCACCTCGTCCGGGAGCGCGTCTCGGAGTGTGGCAGCGAGGCCGCCCGCACCCATCGCTCCACCGACTCCTCCGAGTCCCCCTCGGGGGTACGAGTCCCTGCGCACGGGCCACGGACCGCCGGGGCCGTAGGGCGTGCGCGTGCCCCAGGGGTCGGCGATGCGGTCGCTCGGGACATCGGTGTTCTCGCACCGCTCACCGGGGACGTCCTCCGTGGGGCGGGTCACGGCCGGCCTTCTCAGCCGCGCGGATCGCACGGGGCGGGGTCGCTCCGAGACGCGGAGCGCCCGATCGCCCGGGCCCGCCCGACACGGGGCGGGCGGCGAGGTGGTGGCGGGAGGACCACCAGGTGACTTCTCGAGCACGTCGACCCTACCGGCGGGCTCGCGCGGGGGCGGTGGCTACGGAGTCGACGCCGCGCCGCGCGCTACGTTGGGGCCTCCCGAAGCGGAGGAGTGCCTTGTGGGCAAGGTGGTCATGTACGGCTCGGTGTCGGTGGACGGCTTCATCGCGGACGGGAACGACCGGCCGGGGCCCCTGTTCGACTGGCTGACCCGTGGTGACGTCCCGTTGGACGGGAGCGGCGCGTTGAAGGTGTCGCGGGTTTCGTACGACTACACCCGCCCGTACTGGGACGGGATCGGGGTCACGATCGCCGGTCGGCGCGTCTTCGACCTGACGGACGGGTGGGACGGGAAGCCTCCGAGCGGCATCGACCACGTGGTCGTCGTCACCCATCGGCCGGAGCCCGAGGGATGGGACCGCGGGGCGCCGTTCCATTTCGTGGCGGGCGTCGAGGAGGCCGTCGCGCGGGCCCAGGAGCTCGCGGGCGACCGCGTCGTCGAGGTGGCCGCCGGTGATGTCGGCGGCCAGGTCCTCGCCGCGGGTCTCGTCGACGAGGTGCGCATGGACGTCGTCCCCGTCGTGTTCGGCTCTGGCAGGCGCTTCTTCGGACCGGTCGACGCGCAGTGCCTGCTGACCGATCCGGACGTCGTACTCCAGGGCGATCGGGTGCTCCACCTGCGCTACCCGGTGCGCCGTTGACCGTCCTCGCCGGTCTTCGTCCGCCGTCGGCCGACGCGGTGGGGGGGCGGGTCCCGGGCCGGGAGTTCAGGCTCCCGGCCCGTACTCGTACCCGCGGGGGCGGGGTCGGGTCAGCAGGTGACGGTGCCCCGGCGCAGCGCGTGGCCGCCGTCGTTGCTGTCGTCGGACCAGTACACGGGCTTGGTGCCGCCGACGCATTCGTCGGCGCCGGCGAGCGAGAAGCCCTCGTTGTTGTGGTCGGGCATGCCGGCCGGGCGGTCGTAGACGGCGACGGTGGCGAAGGCTCCGGCCGCGTCGACCTTCAGCGTGTGGTGGCGGCCGCCGCAGGTGTCGTCGCAGACCGCCCACAGCCGGGCGGCCTGCGGCTCCCACTGGAGTTCCATCACGCCGGGCAGGCCGCCGGCGAAGGAGGCCACGCGCGTGAAGGAGCCGGAGTCGGCCAGGACGTAGCCGTGGATCGCGCCGGTCCCCTCGACGCCGACGAAGAACACGCCGCCGCCGTGCGCCGCGTAGCGGGTCGGGTCGTAGGCCGCGCCGGTCGAGGCGTCCTTGAAGCCGGCGCCGGTCAGCGCGGCGTCGGGGATCCAGGTGATGCCTTCGAGGCCGAGGTTGGCGCCGGTGGCCGGCAGGTCGGAGGTGAGGTTCCACTCCTTGGCGGCCGTCAGGGTGGAACCGGAGCCGCCGATCTCGTATTTCAGCACCGACAGGCGGCTGGTGCCGGAGGCGTCGCCGTCGCGCTCGCTCGCGACGAACACGCCGCCCGCGGAACCCGCGCCGGTCAGGGTGACGCCCTCGCCGTCGGGGCTCCCGGAGCCGCCCGGGAAGCGCAGGGTCTTGCCGGCGGACCAGCCGTTGGCGGTGTCCGGCTTCCAGCCGGTGGCCCCGTCCCGCACCAGGCGCCACAGCTTGCCGCTGTTCTGCGCCGCCCACATCACGCCGCCCTCCTGGTGCAGGCCGCTGAGGTCCTGGCCGAACACGTCGGAGCCGTCCGCGGTCGTCACCGCGCTGCCGCCGGGCCACGCCACGGGCGTCGGGGTACCGCCACCGGTGCCGCACTGGTTGGCCCCGCCCAGGGTCACCGCGGCCGCCTTCTTGAAGGCGCCGGTGCCGTCGGGACAGCGCGACCAGGAGGGGGCGGAGTGCCCGCTCCAGGTGTGACGGTCGACCAGGGTCGTGCCGTCGGCGAGGAAGAGACGGGCCTCGTCGGCGGAGCCCAGGCCGAACTTGCCGCTCACGTCGAAGGCCCGGAATCCGCCCGGGGCCAGCGTGGTGCCGGCGGCGATCTTGTACGAGTGGCCGTTGTCGTCGTCCTTGAGGATCCAGCCGGAGACGTCGACCGTCGCGGTCCCCTTGTTGTGCAGCTCGATCGAGTCGTTCACGGAACCGGTCGTCACGACCTCGTTGACCCGGATGTCGTCCGCCGCGGCGGCGTGCGCCACCGGGCCTCCGGTCAGCCCGCCCGCGACGAACAGCGACAGGGCGAGGGCGGCGAGCGACCGGGCGCGCCGACGACGGCGCGCGGGCGAGGGGGTCGAAGGGGTGGCGGGTCCGGCCGGCATGGCTGGGTTCACGGGGGTCCGTCCTGGGGTCGTCATGGCGTCGTCATGGGGAAGGCAGCCGCCCGACGGTCCCGCCCCGCACGGAACGGAACGCCTCCGGCCGGGCGGACGGCCGGCGAACGCTGGGCGAACTCCCCCGCCGAACCGCCACCGCCCGGACGATGCGGAACTCCGCCACCGAAACCGCCAACTGCCGCGAGCGACCCCGAATCGCCCTCCCTCCCCCCTCCCTGCTCCTTCCGGCCCTTCCCGTGCGCTCCGGCCCTCACCGGCGGGCGAGCCCGTGCGGAAGGGCGGGGCCCGTCAGCCGGCCGGGCGCGGTACCACCCACAGGGCCTCGGCGGTGGCGCAGAGTTCGCCTTCGGCGGTGGCCACGGCCGTGCCGGCACCGTACTTGCGCTCCGCCGAGCTCAGCATCCAGGAGTACGAGATCAGCCGCTCACCGGTCCGGACCGGCCGCAGGAGCCGGGCGGACAGGGCTGCCGTGACCGCGCCCGCCGGTCGGCCGTCGAGCAGGCGCCCGACCGCGTTGCCCGGGCAGTCCAGGGCTCCCCACAGCAACTCCGACGGCAACAGCCCGTCCACAGAGCCGAGTTCGTGGCCGGGAATCCAGGCGGTGGCCACCAGTTCGCGGCCCGGGACCGCTCCGCAGTGCTGGCGCAGACCCGTCGCCGGCGTGCGGTCCAGCCCGCAACCGAAGCAGTCGCTCTGGCCGTCCGGGGGCGCCGCCCGGTACGCCTCGGCGGCGGCCACGGCCTCCGCCCAGGAGGGCGGCTCCGGGACCCCGCCGCCGGCGGGGGGATGGGGAACGGAAGCCGTGGGGGTGGGTGCGGCGTCGGGGGCCGGGACAGGCACGGCGGCGGCCAGCAGGTGCTCGCCGTCGGTGAGGGCGCAACCGCCGTCCGGGGTGGCGGCGATGCGGACCGGCTGCCCGGTGGGCACCGGCCGCCGGAAGTCCACCCGTACGTCCTTCGCGGCGGCGCGGGCGGCCAGTACCCCTGCCACGTACCCGCCGAACGCCACCCCCGTGTAGCCGTGGAGGTGTTCCGGGATGGTGATCGTGCTCGTCTCGGTATCGGTCATGCCCGACACCCCATCACATGCGGCACCCGCGGGCACGGCCGGTCCGGATGGTTGCCCGCCGCCCCGCTCACCGCAGCCGGTCGAAGGCTCCGTCGGCGTCGGTCACGGCTTCCGGGTGGACCTCGTCGGCCGTGCGGCCGTCGGCGATCCTCCGCCAGTTGGTACGGGCCAGGACCTGCTGGACCGCGAGCACCTGGGCGGCCTGCAGATGCGCCCGGACACCCCCGCCGAGGGCCTCGGTCAGGGCCTCTTCGTCCTCCATCCGGTACCGGGCGAGGCGGCCCGCCAGGCTCGGGGTGGAGAACACCAGGCCGTGGAAGGCCACGACGAGGGGGTGGTCGTTGAGCCCGGTCACGGGGTCGCGCCGGTCGAGACCGTCCCGGAAGTGCCGGTGCAGGGCCGTCACGGGATCGGCGTCGGGGTCTCGATCGCGCACGACCCGCGCCGCCTCGCCCTGGTGGTCCGCGAACCGGTGCAGCACCAGGTCTTCCTTGGTGGGGAAGTAGCGGAAGAGGGTCGGCTTGGAGACCTCGGCCACCGCGGCCACGTCGTTGACCGAGACGGGGTCGAAGCCGTGCTCCAGGAAGAGCGAGATGGCGGCTTCCGCGATGGAGTCCCGCGTCCGCTCCTTCTTGCGGGCTCGCAGCCCGGTCGGCTCGTTCACCTGACCAGGATAACATTCGTTACCGAGTTGCTTTTTTAACCGGGTAACGCTTTCATGGAGTCATGAACCAGCACCCCTCCCCTCCCCTTTCCTCCCCCGCTTCCCCTCCCCCCGCCCCTTCCCCTTCCCCTTCCCCTGCTCCTTCCGTCCCGCTTCCCGCCCCTGAACCCGTCCTCGTCACGGGGGCGACCGGGCGGATCGGGCGTCTCGTCGTCGACCGACTCCTCGGCTCCGGTGTGCCGGTCCGTGCCCTCGTGCGCCGCCCGGAGGGGGCATCGCTCCCCGCCGGGGTCGAAGTCGTCCGCGGTGACCTCACCGAGCCCGACGGCCTCGGCCCCGCCCTCGAAGGGGTCGGGGCGGTGTTCCTGCTCTGGACGGCTCCGCCGGCGACGGCGGCGGCGGTCATCGAGCGGGTGGCGGCCCGTGCGCGCCGGATCGTCTTCCTGTCCTCCCCGCACCGGACCCCGCACCCCTTCTTCCGGCAGCCGAACCCGATGGCCGATCTGCACGCCGAGATCGAGCGCCTCATAGCGGCCACTTCCCTCGAAGCGACGATCGTCCGGCCGGGGATGCTCGCGTCGAACGCCCTGCCCTGGTGGGCCGCGACGGTCCGCGCGGGCGGCCCGGTGCGGTGGCCGTACGGCGCCTCCGCATCGGCGCCGGTCGACGACCGCGATGTGGCCGCCGTCGCGGCCGTCGCACTCACCGCGGACGGCCACGCCGGGGGCGACTACGTCCTCACCGGACCGGAACCGCTCACGCACGCCGCCCAAGTCGCCGCCATCGGCGAGGCTCTGGGTCGGCACATCCCCTTCGAGGAGCTGACACCGGACGAGTTCCGGGAGCTCATGGCCGGAAAGGCTCCCGCGCAGGCGGTGGAGATGCTGCTCAACGCCTGGCGGGCGGCGGTCGGGCCGCCGGCCCACGTCACCACGACGGTCGCCGACGTCCTCGGCAGGGCACCGCACACGTTCCGTGCGTGGGCGGCCGACCACGCGGACGCGTTCACGGGAGGCGCGTGAGCGGGCCGGACGACCGACCCGAGCAGAATGGGAGGCGTCCGCCGCCCGAAACCGAGCCGATTGCGAGCACCATGAACCGCCTGCCCGCCGACCCGACGGTGCTTCACCCCATCCCCGACCAGCCCCGAGTGGTCCTGCTGAAGCCGCTGGTGACCTCACCCCTCATCGAGGTCGGTGAGTACTCCTACTACGACGATCCGGAGGACCCGACCGCCTTCGAGACCCGCAACGTCCTCTACCACTACGGGCCGGAGAAGCTCGTCATCGGGAAGTTCTGCGCACTGGGCACCGGAGTGCGGTTCCTCATGAACGGCGCCAACCACCGGATGGACGGCCCGTCCACCTTCCCCTTCCCCATCATGGGCGGCTCCTGGGCGGAGCACTTCGACCTCCTCACCGGGCTGCCCGGCCGAGGGGACACCGTCGTCGGGAACGACGTCTGGTTCGGCCACGGCACCACGGTCATGCCCGGGGTGCGGATCGGACACGGCGCGATCATCGCCTCCGGCTCCGTCGTCGTGGACGACGTTCCCGACTACGGCATCGTCGGCGGCAACCCCGCCCGACTCATCCGCACCCGCTACGACCAGGACCAGATCGCCCGACTCCTCGCTCTGGCCTGGTGGGACTGGCCCGCGGAGCATATGACCGAGCACGTCCGGGCCCTCATGTCCGGCACCGTAGGCGATCTCGAAGCGATCACCCCTCGGGGCTGACGGAGCTGAGGGCCCGGACGACGCGACGCGCGCGCACGCGGGCGCATACGTACGAGCGGGCGGGTGTGGTGCGAGCGCGAGCAGGTTGCGGGCGTGCGGCGGGTGGACCGTTCTCAGTCGCGGGCGTTGAGTTCGGCGACGATCGAGGCCGGGGTGTGTCCGCTGGTGTCGGAGATCCGGTGGAAGTCGACCGCGACGAAGTTCGGGTCGCGGCCACCGGCCGCCGGGCGGCACTGCCGGTCGATGCGGTCCCGGAGTTTGGTGCCGTTGTCGAGGGCGGCGTTGATGACCGTGGGCACGTTGCGGTGGTGGCTCATCGTGAAGAGCCTGCGGAAGCCGGGCTCCTGACGGTCCAATGGCACGTCGCCCCAGCGGCTGACGCAGGAGACGTCGCTGCCGAGGTCGCCCAGGCTCCAGTAGTTGCTGACCGTCCACGCCTTGTCGTACATGACGCCCAGGTGCTCGCGGTCGGGCTCGTCACTGAAGATCAGCAGGCGCTTGCCCGCCCCGACGAGATCGGTCATCTTCGGCCAGCCCTGCTCGCGCACCTTCCAGGCGTCGGGCCGGAAGAGCAGGGCGTCGAGGCCGCGGACCCGGCTGAGCGAGTCGCCCAGCTGCTGGGCGCTGACGTAGTCCTCCAGGAAGATGGTCACCACCTCCTCGGGGTGGGTGACGAGGAAGTCCACCACGGTCTGCATGCTGCCGTGGAAGGACTGCCGGGGCAGCGCGTAGGTGACGCCGGCGAAGGTCTTGCACTCACCGTGGCAGAGGTAGACGTCGCTCGGGTAGCAGTCGCTGCCCAAGCTGATGACGCAGAGCCACCTGCTCTTCTGGTACCAGTGCGTGTCCAGGCTGAGTCCGCGCACCCCGTTGTCCAGTTGGTGACGCAGGGATTCGGACTGGGCGACGGAGGTCCAGCGGGAGTCCTCGTAGTTGGTGAAGGCGTTGTGGGTGGACAGGAAGGAGACCTCGTCGAGCCGCCGGTCACCCCAGCGGGCCCGCGCCCGGTCGACGGCCGCGGCGTTCACGGCGGCCCGCGCGGCGGAGGTCACGGCCGCGGACCGGGCGGCGGCCTCCACGGCCGTGCCCGCGGAGGCCGCAGCACGGCCGGCATCGGGGGGTGGGGCCGCGCTCGCGAGGGCCGTCGTTCCCACCAGACCCAACAGCAGGAGGAAGACGAAGGCGAGACGGCCAGCCCTTCCACCGGCCCGCCTTTTTGACATGTCCATGCTTGTCATGCGGGGAACATAGCGCGCGAATGGCGTCTTTGCCCCCGTTTGTGCAGTAAAGATTCCTGCGAACCGGCTCGGCGGCAGGCAAAGGGCGACCCGCGCGACACCGGGACCACACCGGCCGCCGTCGACCTACCGGCAGGTCACATAGCTGTCTACTGACTGGTACGTACGGAGCGCAAGGCTCCCGTCACAGCCTTGCCCGATCGGGCAAGGGTGGCACCGCCCGGCCGGACACCGATCCGGGGCGGGCACGCCGGCCCACGCGACCCCGCGAGCGGTGCCGCCCCTGGGCCGCCACAATGGTCGAAGGATGCCGATGCGGCGAGGAGCCGAGGTTCCGGAGGGCTCAAGGCGCTCCCCGGCGCCCCGGGATTCCTCGGCCACCGGCCGCCCACCCGCGATCCCGGCACGGAGGATGCGATGACTGACCCGGTGGTCATCGCGGCGAGCCAGGGCCGAAGGTTCGAAGGTCCCACCGGGGCCCCGATGACGGTCAAGATCGAAGGGTCCATGACCGGCGGCGCCTACTCGCTGATCGAGTACTCGCACGCGGCGGGCGCGCCCGGGCCCCCGCCGCACGTGCACGAGGCCCACGAGGAGGCCTTCCTCGTCCTGCGCGGCGAGCTGACCTTGGACGTGGACGGGAGGACGGTCCGGATCGGGGCCGGGGAGTACGCGCTCGTCCCCCGCGGAGCGGTCCACCGCCCCTACAACACGGGGTCCGAGGAGGTCCGCTTCCTGTTCATCACCTCGCCGGCGCTGGACGGCTTCTTCGCCGAGATGGCCGAGCTCAACGCGGCGACGCACGGCACCCCGCCCGCGACCGCGCTCCGCGAACTGGGCGCGCGATGGGACTGCCTCTTCACCGACCTCCCCCAGGACGCCACCCCCACCCCCATGACGAACGAGCCCCCCTCGCTCACCTGACCGCGGACGCCCGTCGGGCGCCGACTACCCGCGCCCGGCGGATCGCGGAGATCGGGCGGCGGGCAGCAGGCAGCGGGCGCACCGGGGCAGAAACGCGCTGTCCCTTCGCGCGAAGGTCGACGAAGCTCTGACCCCATGGAGCGAATCATCGACCTGGACGAGGCCGCGGCGGCCCTGGCTCGGCTGTCCGAAGGCCGGCGGGGGGTCGGACTCGACGTGGGCCCCCTGACCTGGCGCGACTACGAAGCGAGTTGGCCGCAGGCTTTGGAGACCGACCGCACCGCGGTCCGGGACCCGGACTCGGTCGGGATCCACGTGCACGGCCCGGACGACGCCGAGTTGATGATCGTGCTGTTCCGGGGTGGTTGGGCGGATGTGGACTTCCTGGACCGCTCCGGCGACTTCGGCCCGCTGCCCGCCTTCGACATCGTCTCCGTCGAGGACTTCGTGCGGCGTGCGACCCAATGGTTCGACCGGGCCTTCGTTGTGCCGATCGAGGGTGGTCGTTCGTAGCGGAGCCTCGTGGCACGCGTTCCTCAGCGGACACTCGCAGCGGAACCAGCGGCGCCCGCCTCGGACGGCTGCCGGGGAGGGGATCTGCCGGCAGCCGGGTCGGAGGCGGGGTGCGTCAGGTGGTGCTCGGGTGGGTTTCGGGGGTGGGGTGGGGGGTCGTCGGGAGGTCGCGTGCGTGGCGCATGGGGCCGAGGGCGAGGACGAGCCAACACGGTGCCAGGAGGGCCGTCATCACCCACAGGGCTTGACGGGGGCCGATGGCGTCGCCGAGGAAGCCGCCGAGCAGTGAACCCAGCGGGATGGTGCTGTGGTTGAGGACCATCGTGGTGGCCACGACGCGTCCCAGCAGGTGCGGCGGGCAGTACGCCTGCCGGAAGCTGCCGAGGACGACGTTGCAGGCGGTGATCCCGAGACCGATCCCGAAGGCCCCGACGGCGTAGAGGGCCAGGCCCGCGCCTTCGGTGGTCAGGGGCATCAGCAGGGCGAAGGGGCCGGTGACGACCTGCACGAGCAGCATGCCGCGCCCGGTGCCGAAGCGGCGCCCCACCGCTCCGGCGAACGCGGCCCCGATGATGCCGCCGACGCTGCCGGCGGTGAGCAGCAGTCCGAGGGTGACGGGGTCGACGCCCACCGTCAGGACCAGGAAGACGACGTGGACGGCCTGATAGCCCATCAGGGCCAGGTTGACGAGGGCGCCGTAGACCACCATCGGGCGCAGGTGCCGGTCGCGCAGGACGAAGCGGAGCCCCTCGCGGATCCTGGTTCCGAGGCGCTCGGCCGTGGCGTCGGGTGCCGGGGCGCGTTCTCGCGCCCGGATCGAGGTGAGGCAGAGCGTGGCGAGGAGGAAGGTGAGGGCGTCGAGGAGGAGTCCGGCGACGGCGCCGAGGAGTTGGGTGAGGAGTCCGGCCAGTCCGGGGCCGGCCACCCTGGTCGCGGACTCGCTCGCCTGGAGGGTGGCGTTCCCTTGGAGGAGGGCGCCGGCCGGCAGGACGGTCGGCAGGTAGGCGTGGTTGGCGGTGTTGAAGAACACCGCGCTGGTGCCCAGGGTGAGGGCGACGATGAGCAGGTGCGCGAACGTGAGCGCGTCCAGCCAGGCCGCCAGGGGCACGCTGACGCAGAGCGCGGCGGAGACCAGGTTGCAGGCGATCATGACGGGGCGTCGGCGCATGCCGTCCACCCAGGCGCCGGCCGGGAGCCCGATCAGGAGCCAGGGCAGCCAGACGGCGGCGGCGAGGACGCCCACCGCCGTGGCGCCGGTCTCCAGGACGGTGACCGCGATCAGGGGGAGGGTCACGGAGGTCACGCTGTTGCCGAGGGTCCGGATGGTCTCGCCCGTCCAGAGCAGCCGGTAGTCCCGTATGCGGAGCACCGAATCGGCGCGCAATGTCGTGTTCATGCCCATACCCTGCGCTGCCCGAGGTGATCATCGCGATGCATTTGTTCCTCCGTCCCGCCCTCGCGTCGCCCCGCCCCCTTCCCCTCCCCCGGGCTCCGGACGTGCGGGGCGGGCGCGATGCGGGCGCGGTGTCAGCGGTTGGCGGGGTGGAAGCCGAGCCTTCCTTCCTCGGGAAGGAGGTATCCCTCCCAACGGGCGTCGGGTGCACGGCCGTCGAGGAGGTCCGCGTCGACGTCGCCGGAGGTCCCGAAGCCGACCAGGCCGAGCCGGAACGGCGCCTCCGCGAAGACCTCGGACCCGATGGCGGCGAGCCAGTCGTCGAGGGCGCGTCGCCAACCGAGCGAGCCCGGGCCGCCGTCCCCGCCGAGGGGGAAGCCTCCGATGTCCTCCACGCGGGACAGGGCACCGACGGGCAGGTAGAGGACGAGCCAGTCAGCGCCCCCTTCCTCCTCCCGGACGGCGAGGCAGCCGCAGACGATCCGGCGGCCGTTCGGGAGGACGACCGTGCCCTGGAGGTGTCCGTGCGCGGCGAGCGAGGACACCGTGCAGGGCACCTCCTCCTGGTCCGCCGGCTCGCGATCACGGGTGCCGTAGCAGCCTTCGACGCGGGCGGAGCGCCAGACGGCGGACAGCGCCGCCTGGAGGAGTCGGTCGTCCCTTCCGGCGAACTCGAGGGCGAGCTCGTAGAACCCGCCCCGCCAGTTCTCCTCGTCGGTGAAGGCCGCCGGATCGGGCACGTGCGGAGCTCCTCGGGTCGGTCCGGTCGGATCACGCCGGGGGGGAGCCGCCGCCGGCCCCTGCCGACGAAGCCACCACGGCCGCCGCCCATCATCACAGAGGAGGGTACTGACCGCGCGGAAGCGTCCTTCCAGACGCCCTGCCGGTGCCCGGGCGATCCCCGGGCCGCAGCTTGGGCCGGCGCCGGGGCCTCGCCGCCGCACGTTCAGGTCGGTGGCGTATGTTCTGCGCGGACCGGGCGTCGGGAGCGTCGCGGCCGTCGGACGTCGAGGAGTGACGGACGTGAGCGGTACGCCCTCGCCTGAGGCAGGAGCCGGGTCCGGGGTCAGCGCCGGGGTCGGTGTCGGTGTCGGGGTCCCCGGCGCGCTCCGGCGGCGGCTCGGCCTGTCCGACGCGGTGGTCATCGGCCTGGGCTCGATGATCGGCGCCGGTGTCTTCGCCTCCTTCGGCCCGGCGGCCCGGGCGGCCGGTTCCGGGTTGTTGATCGGGCTGGCCCTCGCCGCCGTCGTCGCCTACTGCAACGCGACCTCCTCGGCCCGGCTCGCCGCCCTCTACCCGGCTTCCGGCGGCACGTACGTCTACGGGAGGGAGCGGCTGGGCCCGTTCTGGGGCCACCTGGCCGGTTGGGCCTTCCTGATCGGCAAGACCGCCTCCTGCGCGGCCATGGCGCTCACCGTCGGCGCGTACGCATGGCCCGGGCAGGCCCACGCGACCGCCGTGGCCGCGGTGGTGGCCGTGACGGCGGTGGGCTACGCCGGGGTGCAGAAGTCCGCGCTGCTGACCCGGGTGATCGTGGCCGTCGTCCTGGCGGTGCTCGCCGCCGTCGTGGTCGCCTGCCTCGGTTCGGGCGCCGTGGACGCCGACCGGCTCACCGTCGGGGCGGACGCGAGCTTCGGCGGCGTGGTGCAGGCCGCCGGCCTGCTGTTCTTCGCCTTCGCCGGGTACGCGCGCATCGCCACGCTCGGCGAGGAGGTCCGGAATCCGGCGCGCACCATCCCGCGGGCCGTCCCGATCGCGCTCGGCATCACGCTCGTCGTGTACGCGGGCGTCGCGGTCGGCGTCCTGCTCGTCCTCGGTCCGGACGGTCTCGCCGCTTCCGCGGCCCCGATGGCCGATGCGGTGCGGGCCGCGGGGGGCGAGGGACTCGTACCCGTCGTGGGGGTCGGGGCGGCGCTGGCGGCGCTCGGCTCGCTGCTCGCGCTGCTCCTCGGGGTCTCCCGTACGGCCCTGGCCATGGCCCGCGACCGGCACCTGCCGCACGTGCTGGCCGCCGTGCACCCGACGTACGGGGTCCCGCACCGGGCGGAGCTCGTGGTCGGGGCCGTCGTGGCCTGCGCGGCCGCGACCGCCGACCTGCGCGGTGCCATCGGCTTCTCCTCCTTCGGCGTCCTCGCCTACTACGCCGTCGCCAACGCCTCCGCCTGGACCCTCACCCGGGCCGAGGGCCGCCCGCCCCGGATCGTGCCCACCCTGGGACTGGCCGGATGCCTCGGCCTGGCGTTCGCCCTGCCGCCGGCCTCGGTGGTGAGCGGGGCCGTCGTCCTCGCCGCGGGGGCGGCGGTGTACGGAGTACGCCACCTGCGGGCCGCGCGGCACCGCAGCTGAACCGGTACGGGTCCGGGAACGCGCCGTACCCGGCCCGGGCTCGTTCCCTCGCTCGTTCTCGCGCTCAGGCTCGTGCTCGTTCTCGTTCTCGGGCTCCGTGCTACCGGGTCGCGGCGGCATGGTCGCGCAGCACGCGCAGTCGGAAACGGATGTAGGCGCGCACCGGTTCCTCCTCGCCCGCCAGGTCGGCCAGGGCGGCGAGCTCGGCCGCGGGAGCGAGCCCGCTGAGCGCGAGCCGGCCCATGAGGGAGGCGAACAGGCCATCCCCTTCGGCCGTCCCCAGTCCTGCCACGGCCCTGGCGATGTCCTCGTCGGCCAGCGAGGTCAGCACCGTCACGGCCCCCCACGTGAGCTCGGCGGACGACACCACCGACCCCCGCTCGGCCGCCGCCCGAACCTCTTCGGGGCTCCCGCCCCGCAACTCCTCGACCAGCCCGAACGCCCACTCCTGCGGATCACCCCTCACACCCGAAGCCCCCCGTGTCCCTCGCGATCACTCGTGGGCCCACGTACCCCTCGCGGTCCCTCGCGCGCTCAGGTGCGCAGTGTAGATCCGCCTCACCGTCAACAGCGCCACTGCTCCTACTCCCTCCACCCCAACCCGGGAGGTCGGTCGCTCCGGTCGCTTCGGTCGCTGGGACGACGGCCAGTCGGAACCGTCTCGCGCCCAGACAAGCCGACTTCCGCTCCGGCCCGCGCCGGCTCGGCCGCGGGACGGTATCGCTCTTCCGATGGCACTTCACCGGCCGTGGAGACCACCGCTTAGGGTCGGGGCATGAGTGAACTCGGGTGGATACGGAGAATCGCCGGCGGCGCGACCGGGCCGGTGCTGGTGGTCCTCACCGCGGCGGCGCTCAGCGGCTGCGTGTCCGACGGCTCCCCCGACCGGTCATCCGGCACGCCGTCGGGGAACGCCCGCCCCACCGGCAACCCCTGCCCGGCGGACGGGGTCCTGCTCCGTGAGGGCACCACCGACGCCGCGATGGGCCTGCGCGTGCAGAGCGTCGAGCTGTTCAACTGCGGCACCGCACCCTACGAGCTCGACGGCTACCCGGACATCCGCCTCCTCGACGAGGACAAGTCCCCGGTGGAGGTGCGGGTCGGGCACGGTTCGAACGGCATCACCACCGAGACCGGCCTCGACGAGGCCCCGCGCAAGGTCATCGTGCAGCCCGGCCGGACCGCCTCGTTCGGCATCGTGTGGCGGAACCTGGTCACCGACTCCACCGTCCCGGCCGTCAACGGCCTGCACCTCGACGTACGTCCCCGCCCCGGCGCACCCCGCAGCACGGTCTCCCTCAGCAGCCCGGTGGACCTCGGCAACACGGGCAAGCTGGGACTGGGCCCCTGGCAGGAACAGGGCCGTTGAGCACCGATCCGCACGAGGTCGCGCCGTTGTCGGTGACGGGGTTGCCGGTGGCAGGGTTGGTGGCGGCGACGGCGCGGGCCCGGCGGCTGCTCGAGGACGGGGCGTGGCGCCCCGGCACGGCGGACGCCGAGGCGGCGGCGCGGGTGCTCGCCCGGCTGACGGCACCGCTCCCGGCTCGGACGGGCGCTGCGGCGGGGGCCGCAGGGGCCCGGCTGCGGGCGGAGGACCGGGAGCGGCGGCTCCAGCGGATCTGGCGAACCACCGTCCACCACCTCGACGCGGGCCTCGTCAGCCCCGCCATGGCGGCCCTCCTGGCCACGGTGGCCCGGACCCTGCTGCCCTGGTACGCCGCCCCCAACCGGCGCCCGGCGGCCGCAGCCCCGCAGTACCCGGCCGCGGGTGGGGCCTTCGACCGTGCGGAGCCTCCGGCCCCCGAGGCGGGCGAGGCCCTGCTGCCGGAGCTGACCGACCTGTTCGGCGCACTCGCGGCTCCGTATCCGGAAGGGTGTGACCCGAGTGCGCCGCCGGCGGAGCCGTGGCGGGTCAGGTACGTGGGGCGCTTCCGGCACTACGAGAAGCCGGGTCCGGGCGTGTGGAGCGCCACCACCCTCCGGTGCCCGGCCTGCGCGGAGGCGGACGGCCCCTGGGAGGTGACCTGCGACGAGCAGCACCGCACCACGCTGGGTTGCCCCTGCGGCGAACGGATCACCCACCACGGCCTCGACCCCTCGGAACTCCTCCTCGTCCTCCCGTCCCCCTGAGGCCGCGCCCTCCCCCGACTCCAGGGGGAGGGCATCTCGGCCGCCGGCTAGTCGCGGGCGGCGTACGAGGTGAAGGCCGCCCAGGCAGTGGGCGAGAACGCCAGCACCGGGTACCCGCCCGGCTCACCGCACCGCTTGGAGTCGCGGACCTGCACGGGACGGCCAGGCTGGTACAGGGCCTCCACGCATGCGTTACCTCCCTCACCACTGTAGGAGGACTTGAACCAATCGCCGCGAGTGCGGGGGGAGGTGGAGCTCATTCCGATCAGACCTCTCGTGAGAGTGCGTGCAGGAAGTTCCGCGTCTCGTAGGCGGGCAGAGCTCCTTGGGCCAGGACCTCGAAGCGCCGCAGGAACTGCTTCGTCTGCCTCTCCTTCGAGGCAACACGCATCGCGGCGTCGACAGTGCTGCACGTGACGACCGGGTCCAACCGCTGGGCGGGGGCGAAGCTGAAGATGCCGAAGTCTCCGCCGGTCGCACGGTACGTGGGCGCCCGCATCGGGATGATCTGGATGCTGACGTTCGGCAGCTCGCTGAGTTCCGCGATGCGGTCGTACTGGTCCCGCATGATCTGGGAACTGCCGACCATGTTCGTCAGGGCCGCCTCGTCCATGATGCAGGTGAGGTACATCCCTTCCTCGGTGATCCGGCTCTGTCGCTTGAGGCGGACATCGACCGCGCTCTCCACGAACTCGTCGGTCGTGTCGTTCGCCGCTTTGGCCGTCGCGATCAGGGTGTGAGCGTAGTCGCGGGTCTGGAACAGTCCGTTGACCACCCCCGGCTGCCACCACTTGGCGGCCTCGGCTCCGGACTCGAGCGCCAGGTAGAGGTTCATCCCTGAGGGGAGGATCGTGGCGCTCGTCGTCCACCAGTCCTCGCCCTTGGCCTGGCGGTGCCAGTCCATCAGCATCGCCTGGTCCGCCTTGCTCAGCTTGTACGCGCTGAGCAGGACAGCAAGTTGTTCTATGCGCCGGAAGCCCGTGGTCCCGTTCTCCACGTTGTGGACGGTCGACGTGGCGCAGCCGGCTTCCTTCGCCGCCTGCGCGAGTGTCAGCCCGGCCTGGTCGCGCAGGCGCGTGAGCTCTTGTCCCAGCACGATCCTGAGGAACGTCTTCCCGACGTTCGCTGCCACCGCGTCACCTCCCTTTCGGTTCGCCCTCGCCTCGTACCGGTTCGCCTCTTGGATACCCCGGTGCGCCGCCAATCGACCCGGTGCTCCGGGAACACGCCACGGTGCAGGCCGAGTTGGTCTCGGTGCGCGTCCGCGATATACCACTTCGGCTTCAGCCCGCAATCGACTGCCGATCCAGATCGAAATTCAAATCGAACGAGGAGCACCGTGGAGGTGGCAGCGCTTCTCGCTCCCCCACCTTCGAACCGTGAGGATCCGGCATGCCCGAGTTCATCGTGCGCGGGGCCCCCGCCGCCCCCGTCGCCGCCGCCTCACCCGGTCCCGCTTCCTCCGCCCTGGTGCCGGGCTATCCCCGGTTTCGGTGGGGGCGGCCGCCCGAGGAGGGGTTGTACCTGGGGTACCGGGAGACGAACTGCCTGCCCGAGCGTCGCGCGGCGCACGGCCTGTGCGAGGCGGACGCGCTCCGGGTGCGGGGGATCCGGCGGATCGGGGACCGGTTCCTGGAGGAGTGGGGGTTCGGGCGGCTGCGCCCGCTCGTGGGGACGCTCATCTCGGAACTGGCGGCCAATGCCGTCCAGCACGGGCACGGGCACGTCAAGGTGGTGTGGGCCTGGACCTTGAAGGGTCTGCTGCTCACCACGGCGCACGAGAACACGGTCCGGGTCCGACCGCCGGCCACGGACGGCCGCGCCGAGCCCGACGGGTTCGCGGAGTCCGGCCGCGGCCTGCTGTTGGTGGACGCGCAGGTGGACCGGTGGGGCGCCCACGGCGGCACGGTGTGGTGCTGCCTCGACCTCGCGGGGACCGGCAGGTGAGCGGTCCACGGACCGGCCGACTACGGAACAGCGCCTTCGCAGCCCGGCGAGGCGGGGGTGTCGGCGTCCCGGATCGCGGTGATGCGGGCGGTCCAGGCATCGGGCTCCGTGGGCGCCTCCCAGGTGACCTCGACCGTGGTGTCGTGGAACTCGCGGGCCAGTTCCGTCACCATGCGGGTCGCGGCGGCCCTCGCTTCGTGGGGATCGGTGTCGGCGGGGATGTCCAGACGACCGCAGACCGAGCCGTTGGCGGTGAGGACGCTGTGGCGCCATCCCGCCGACGTCGCCAGCAGCAGGAGCCCCACCGGCACGCCCCAGTCCGGCCGCCGCCGCTCCTGCTGCTGCCGCTTCCTGTCGTTCCGCTGCCGCTTCTCACGTCGCCCCATGCGGCCATCCAACAGCCTCGGCGGAGTGGCCACCCGACCGGGGGCGCACCGGCCCGCGCAGCACGGCAGGCGCGGGCCGGTCAGTTGTAGTACGTGTCGAAGGAGGCCACCCAGAGCGCGGAGAGGGGGAGCACGGACAGCTGGGCCACCGCCGTGCGCCAGCAGCGGGCGAGGATCGCGACCGAGGCGCTCCCCCAGGCCGTCGTCCTCAGGAAGTCCACCGACGCAGCCTGGTACGACTGCCCCTCCGGATCCATCATGCCGGGGTACCCCATCCAGTCCTCGGTGAAGATTCCGTCCGAGCCGAAGACCACGACGGACGACAGCAACCACACGTCGACCAGGAGCGCGGCGACCGCAAGAGTCCGGTCGAAGCGCAGGTAGGCGGGGGTGGGGAGCAGGAGTCTGGCCAGCGGGTGTCCCTCCTGGCGCACCCACGGCTGCCGCCGGCTCCGCCACAGCACCGACAGCGCGTACACGAGCCAGCCGAGGGCCAGGGCCCAGCCGATCATCAGCATCAGCCCGAAGAACAAGATCAGAACACCCATGTCACTCCAGAAGCTCCCCGTCCCGGAGCGGTTCCTTCCGCCGCACGGCGCTCCGGGGGCGCGCGTCTCCCCGGCTTCCCCGTCTCTCCCCCGGATCCCCTCCCCCGTGGGCCGGCACCATGGGGCGGTGCCCGCACTCCCCTTCAAGCCTCCCGCCGTCGTGAGCCGGAACCTGCCCGTGGCCCTGCGCGGGCTGGCCGACAATCCCTCCGCGCCGCCCGCCGTCCTGCTGCGGCTCGCGGCAGCCGACACCGCCCGCTCCACGCTCGCGCGGCGCCGGGACCTGCCCACCGAGGTGGCGGCGGTCCTCGCCGGGGACGAGGACGCGGGTCGGCGAGCGGAACTGGCCGCGCATCCGGCGCTCCCCGACGAAGTCCTCCTCCGTCTGGCCCGCGATGCCGACCCCGGGGTGCGCGGCCGGCTGGCCAAGGGAGTCGAGTACTTCACGAGCGTCGGTGTGCAAGAGCGCCACGTCCCGCGCCCGTTGTCGTCCGAGGCGTACGAACTCCTGGCGCGGGACCCGGATCCCGAGGTCCGCCGCGCCCTGGCCTTCAACCGTCACCTGCCCGAGGACCTGCGGATCCGGCTGCTCGACGACGAGGACCCGCGGACGGCGGCGGCCGCCGCCACGGAATGGGACCCCGCGCCGGCGGCCCGGATCGACGACCTCCTGGCCCGGGCCCTGGACGACCGGGGACGCTTCCTGCTCCTGCTCCGCCTGGACGGGCCGCTGCCCCACCGGACCGCCCGCGCCCTGCTCGCCGACATCGACTCCGCGGCCGAGCGGGCGGACGGCCCGGACCTCCTGCCGCACATCGCGGCGACCGCCGACCTGGACGCGGAGCTGACCGAGCGGTTCATGGCGGACCGGGACCCGGAACTGCGCGCGGCCCTCGCGTCCAATCCGACCCTGGCCCCCGGTGCCGTCACCGCGCTGACGCGCGATCCCGACAACGAGGTCCGTGCGGCCGTCGTGTGCCGCCGCGACCTGGATCCCGTACGGCGCGAGTCGATGGCCGTCACGTTCGACGACGAGAGCAGCGGCAGAGGGCCGGCGTGGCTGCTCCGCGCCGAGCTGTCCGAGCCCGAGCAGCTCGCCTTGGCACGCAGTCGCCACCAAGTCCTCCGCAAGACCCTGGCCCTGCGCGCCGGGCTGTCCGACGAGGTCGTGGGGATCCTCTCCGAGGACGAGAGCTTCGTGGTGCGGCTGTTCGTCTGCGAGCGCCAACCGAACGCCCCGGCCGCGCTGCTGGCACGGACCGCCGCCGACTGGACGAGCTACAGCCGCTGGGACATGCTCGCCCATCCGAACTTCCCCGCCCGGGCCGCCACCGCTCTGGCCCACTCCGACGAATCCCAGGACCGGGCCGTCGCCGCGGCCCACCCGGGACTTCCGCTCGGTACCGTCGAGGCGCTGCTGGTCGACGACACCGAGCGGGTGCGACACCGGGCGGCGACCAACCCCTCCCTCCCCGCGGCACGGCTGATCGCGCTCCTCGCGGCCGAGGACGCGGCCCACGTCTCGGGAGCGGCGACGAACCGGGCCCTCACCGTCGAGGCGATGACGGCCGTGCTGGACCAAGCGGGCCGGTGAGGCCGGTCGGGCGGTCGGGCGGTCGGGCGGTCGGGCGGTCGGGCGGTCGGGCGGTCGGGGAGAACCGTACGGCCCGTGTCGCCGGTTTCCGGGCTGTGCGAGGATCACCGCGTGGTCATGTCCGCCGCCCCCACCCCTCCTCCCCCGCAGCAGTCCCTGTCCGGCGCGCCGGCTGCGGTCGTGCTCGCCTCCCTGCTGGACCGGTCCGTGGACGTCATGGCGGAGGCCGCAGCGGATGCCCGTCGCTACGACCGGGAGGCGATCCGGGAGGCGTCGGACGTCTGGGACAACAACGTGTTCCCGCTGTTCTGGGCCGTCAGCACGCCCGGCGCCCCTGAACGCGAGCGCCGCGCGCGGGAGGTGCTGGCCTGGATGGCCGGCCACTCCGACCGACGGCGGGCATGGCTGGTCGAACAGGCCGCGATCGCAGGATGGGACGCGGAACCACTACTTCCGCCCGCGGTACCGGCCACCCGGCTCGGGCGTGACCACGCCGGTCGCGTCATGGCACCGGTGTACCGGCTCACGCCGCCACGCATCGCCGACCTCCTCGCCGACTACGACCTGGGGAGGGCATCCGTGCGCCATCTCCAGGTGGAGCGGGCCGGGGCACGGCTCACGGCCTTCCTGGTCCTGGGGGTGGAGCGGACGTTTCCGTCGGCCGAGGTCGCGGAGGCGGAAAGGGGCGGGCGGAACGAGCCGCCCGCGCGCCTACAGGTGTGGCTGGACGGCCTGACGGAGGTCTCCTTCGATCTCGCCGACAGCACGGGGGCGGGCCTCCGAGCGGACGAGGACGACGTCCTCGTCTCCCTCGGCGGGAACGGCCGGCTCCGGGCCACCGGTGGCCAGGGGTACGTGGACGACTTCTCCTGGCACCTGTCGGGTGCCGGACGCGAGGCGGATGCGAACACCCGACCACGTGAACCGCGTTCGGGTGGTCTGCCCCAGGCACCCGGTGCCGAGGAGCGCTCCGCCGCGCCGGCCGCCGCCTCGCTCCTGCGCGACGCGATGCTGGAGCTGCGTTCCGTGCGCTACGCCGAGCAGGCGGACCGCGTCCCCGTCCTCGATCTGTGCCGGGCGTTCCGCGGAGCGGGCACGGAGGTGCGGGAGGCCGGCTCTCGACATGACCCCGATGAACGCGCGGCGGCCTTCGACGCACTCGTCCGCACCTGGGTGGAGCGGGGCGGACCGCGACTCAGGCGCTGGTTCCGGTACGCCGTCGACAGCACCGACCCCGTCGAGGAACAGGCCGTGACCGGTTCCTCCACGACTCCGTCCGCGCCTCCCCCCGAGGTCGCGCTGGTCATGGCTTCCTGGTCGGCGGCGGAAGACGTGGGCAGCGCCCGTCGACCCGCCTCCGCTCTGCTCCAGTTGGCGCTGCCGTCCCGACCCGCTGACGGGGCGCCCGTCGGGCCCTGGCGTTTGCACGCTCTGTCGTGTGCGGAGCCGCACGACTTCCGGGTGCGTCATGAGGCGTTCGATGGAGCCGGTCCGCTCACGCAGATCGGCAAGCCCACGTCGGCCTGCGCCCTGGACATCCACCGGGGGGCGCTGCACGTGGCCTCCGCCACCGGCTGGTCGCGGTCCCTCGCCTGATCACACCCCTCGCACGGCTTCGCCCGAGCCCGAAAGCCCCGACCACAAGGCCCGAGCCGCGAGGACCGAGCCGCGAGGCCCTGAGGGATGCGGCTACTGCCAGCCCATGTTGCCCTGCACCGTGACGGGGGGAACGGACGGAGCCGGTGCGGCGGTCGCGGTGGTGGCGGCGGTGACGGCCGTGGCCGCGGTCGCGGTCGCGGTCGTGGCGAGGAGCGGGGCGGTGACGGCGAGGGCGAGGACCGCGGCGGCCTGGGCGATGCGCATGCGCGACATGGGGTTCTTCCGTTCCTGAGGACGATGGTGGTGCTGACGGGTGTCCGGTTCCGGTCCGTTCGCGCCCCGCGGTGGCACTCTCCGGTCCGATCCGGTGCCCTCGGAACTGCTGTCCCCTCGGGCAAGAACCACTGTCGTCGCACGTCGAGGCGGGGGGAAGGGCAGGAAGCCGGCCGGAACCGGCTTCGGCCGTTTGTGTCCACCCCAAGACCGGAAACCAGAGACCGGAGACCAGAGACCGCAGACCGGAGACCGGAGGCGGGATGTCTCCACGAACCCACACCCCGCACCCCCACTCCCCCGCCCCCACTCCTCAGGGACCGTCGAGCCGCATCAGCGGGGCCTCCGCACGCCGTAGGGTCCAGCCTTCGAAGGCGCGGTGGCCCGTCAACAGCCGGGTGCAGAGGACGGCCGCCGTCGCTTCGGCACGGGCCAGGGAGTCGGCCAGGAGGTAGAGGCCCACCACCGGTCCCTCGGGAGCGTCGGCGTGCACGCTGACGTGCTCCAGGCCGTCCTCCGGGCGGGCCAGTTCCTGGAGGAGAGTGCGCAGCTCAGAGGGGAAGGTGCCGCCTCCGTCCGGTGGGTCCACGTGCGCGTGTACCAGGTACATGAGCCTTCCTTCCGCCGTCCCCCCACAGGCATATGATGATCGTCCTGTGCTGGACATGGGCACATTTTGGGGGGAATTTTCGTGTTGACTGCATTGGGGCTCGACACGACGGCGGAGGCCGTCTACAGAGCCATGCTGGCCGAGCCGGGGGGCGGGGTCGCCGCTCTGGTGGCGCGTACGGGCGCCACCGAACAGCAGGTCCGCGACGGGCTGGACCTGCTCAGCGAGCTCGCGCTCGTCCGACCCTCGGCCGAGAGCGGGGGGCTGCGGGCGGTGTCGCCGGATCTCGGGATGGAAGTCCTGATGGCCCGTCAACAGGCCGAGATCGCGGCGCAGCAGCAGCGGTTGGAGGCTTCGCGCGCGGCCGCCGCGCAGCTGATCTCCGAGTACGCGGACCTGCGGCCGGCCGGCGCGAGTCCGGGTGTCGAGCAGTTGATCGGCCTGGACCGGATCCGGGACTGTCTGGCCCGCCTGACCCGCGAGGTCCGCCACGAGGTGATGACCTTCGCGCCCGGCGGTCCCCAGACCGAGGACAACATCGCGGCGTCCCGGCCTCTGGACGCCGAGCTGTTGGGGCGCGGGGTACGGACCAGGGTGGTGTACCTGGACAGCGTCCGGCACCACCGGCCGACCGTGGAGTACGCCCGGTGGACGGCCTCGCTGGGCGGGCAGGTCCGCACCGTGGCCTCGCTGCCCACCCGGCTGATCATCGTGGACCGTGCCACGGCGGTGATCCCCGTGAGCAGCGAGGACACCTCGGGGGGTGCCGTCGTCCTGACCGGGCAGGGCACGCTGACCGCGCTGTGCGCGCTGTACGAGAGCGTCTGGGAGTCGGCGCACCCGCTGGGCGAGGCGCCGGTCCGCGACGTGCACGGTCTGAGCGCGCAGGAGTCGGCCCTCATCGCACTGCTCTCCGAGGGGCACACGGACGAGGCGATCGGCAAGCGGCTGGGGGTGTCCACTCGGACCGCCCGGCGGATCGCCAACGACCTGATGGAGCGGCTGGGCGCGCGCAGCCGGTTCGAGGCGGGCGTCCGCGCGGTGCAGCACGGTTGGCTGCCCGCCCGCGCGGACTGACGCGGCCGCACCCGGGGCCCCCGGCGCCGATCGGCGCGCGGGGGCCTTCCGCGTGTGCGGGCCGCGTGCGGGTGCCGCTGGTGCGTGAGCAGGCATGGTGGTCCCGGCGTGGGTGGGTGTCGAAGGGCGCTCGTGGTCGCCGTACCGCGGTGCCGACGTGGTGCGTCAGCGGTGGCAGCGGTTCGGACGCGCACCACCCAGCCTTTCCGCTCCTCGCCGCCCTCGGAAGAGCGCCGTCCTGGCCAGAACCGGCCTGGACCACAAGCGTCCACGCAACCGCCCGGCGGCGACCCTGCGGAACTCCCGGCGTGAACTGCGCCCGTGGTCGTGGCCACGGCCACGGACGCCACCACCTCAAGGCCCTGCCGCCGGGCCTCGCACGTCATGTGACGCCTTTTCAGCAGCTCCGATCAGCCCTCCTCGCGCGGCCTCCGCACGCGCGCGTGCGCGTACGCGTCCCTCTTCGACGCCGGCCCATCGGCCCTCCGCCCCGCGCCCGGCCAGATCAGGCCAGGGACGTTTCCGGCCACCCGATCGCCCTTCCGCTCCTGTCGCCGGTGGGCCGAAAGTGGTGATCGCCGCCAGGGAGCGAAACGTGGACCCGGCCGGCACCGACACAGGACACGTCGGCGCGGGACTCCCTTCGCGGAGCCCGACGCGACGTACCGGGTGCGGACCGACGCTCATGACGGTCCGTCGGGCCGGGAGACACGTCCTGGCAGGGATCACACCGCAGCAGAAGGGAGTCGTGATGGCCCAGCGCTTCTCGCGACAGTTCAGCAGACGTCAGATGGTCACCGCGTTCGCCGGAGTGGCGGCAGCGTGCGCCCTGCCGAACTGCACCGTGCTCAGCCGCCCCGCCTACGCGGCGAGCGGCCCGGGCGACACCTCTCTGCCCGCCGGGGCGGGCCTGCCGGACACCGACCGCGGTCGGGTCGTGTGGGCCTACCGGACGGGTGGCCGCGCCGTCCGCACCGCGGCCGCCGCTGCCCTGGTGGGCAGCGCGGCGGACGTGAAGAAGTTCCTGGAGGAGCGGCTTCCCGTGGCGCGGGCCGAGGACAACCGCTTCACGCTCACGCGGTCGCTGGTGACGGCGGGCCGGGCGACGCGCGAAGGCATCGGCACCGCCCTGTCCGGCGGCCCGGCCGCGGTGGAGGCGTACCTGGCGGGCGGGTTCCAGGGCGCGGTGCGCGAGGACCTGCGGGTCGCCGTGACCGCGGTCGTGGCCCGCGGGGCCCGTGCCGTGAAGCGGGAGGGCGCCGCCGCTCTGGACGCCGGTTCGGACTTCGCGCTGCGCGCCTTCCTCAGCGGCGGGCAGTTCACCGCCCAGGAGGAGGACGACCGGTTCCAGGTGACGTCGATCCTGGTGACCGCCTCCCCGCAGGTCCGGGTGTACGCGCAGCGGGCCCTGGACGACGGGTCGCCGCGGGCGATCCGGTGGTTCCTCGACACGGGCCAGTACATCGCCCGGGCCCGGGACGAGGAGACCGCGACGATCCAGCAACTCGTGAAGGTCGTGGAGGCGGAGGGCCAGCGCGCCGGCAAGAAGACCGACGAGGCCGTCGAGCTGTCGCAGCAGGCCGTCAAGGCCGCCGACAAGGCCAAGGAAGCGGCCCTGGAGGCCAAGGCCGAGGCCCTGGCCGCCGAGAACGACGTCCAGCGCTCGGCGCAGGCCGCGAACAAGGCCGCGTCGGCGGCGCGGGGTGCGGCGGCGGCCGCCGCGACCGCGGTGTCGGCTTCGAGGACCGCGCAGGTCGCCGCCTCGCGTTCGGTGGCGGCCGCCCAGGCCGCGGCAGCCGCCGCGGCCTCCGCCGGCCGGGCCGCCGCCCGCGCCTACGAGGCCGCGATCGGGGCTTCCAAGAACGCTTCCATGGCGGACGCGGCCCGAGCCGCCGCGCAGGCCGCCACCTCCGTGGTCAAGTTCGTCCGGACCGTGGCGCAGAAGGCCGACCTGGCGGCCGCCGCCGCCGAGGCGGCCGACGCCGCGGGTGCCGCCGCCGCCGGCTCGGCGGTCGACGCGGCCGCCGCGGCCCGCGCTTCGGCCGACGCGGCCGCCTCCTCCGGCGCCGCGCAGTCCGAGGCCGCCGCCGCGCAGCGCGAGGCCGCCATCGCCGAGGCCGGGGACGTCCCCGCGGACGGCCGCACCCACCGGGCCACCGTCACCCTCGGCGGCCC